>NZ_JBFAAI010000009.1:0-275210 GCF_040639655.1 Actinoplanes sp. NPDC023801
GTGCCGTCGAGCTGGCCGGTGAGCTGTCCGCCGCGCCGGGCGCGAACGGCCGGCCGATCCACGAGTGGCTGGAACTGCGCCCGTTCCTGCACATGGCACCCACTGTCACGGAATGCGAGATGCACTGAACGGGTCGCTGATCGCCCGCCGCGGAGCCGGCCTTGCGGCGGCCGGCCACGCCGCAGCCAGCCCTCCCTTGTGAGACGGGCGCTAGGCTGCTCGCCATGTTCCCACCAGCGAAGATCGTCACTGGCTCACTGGAGCTTCGCGAGTTCGGACCACAGGACGAGACCCCGATCGCGGCATTCCTGGCGGCCGGCGACCGCACGGCCCTGCCGCCGGTCTGCCCCGCAACCGCCGCCGAGCTGCCCGGGTGGCTGGCTGAGACGGTGCACCGGCATCGCCTTGACGGCGGAGGCGTGCACCTGGTGATGCTGGAGAGCTCCACCGGCGAGATCGTCGGCAGCATCGGGCTGCGGGACACCGACTGGGAAGCCGGCAGTTGCGAGATCGGCTACATGGTCCGGGCCGATCGGCGCGGTCGCGGCTATGCGACCGAGGCGGCCCGTGCGGTCGGCTGCTGGGCGCTCACCGAAGGCGGGATGCGACGGGTCCAGCTGCATGCCCGCACCGGCAACGTCGCGTCCTTGCGAGCCGCCGAGAAGGCCGGATTCCAGCACGAGGGCACGCTGCGGATGGCCGAATGGGAAGACGAAGCGGCACACGACCTGGCCGTGCTCTCGATGATCGTGACAGATCTCGAGGCAGCCGGAACCGCTCGCTGACACCGAGGGCGTTCACGAGTCCGTGCCGGGGATGTCCCACGCGTCCAGGTAGAGCCGGAATCCCTCCGCCTCCGGCCGGAAACCGGCGGAGAGGTAGAGCCGATGCGCGCCGTCCTCGGCATGGCGCTTGTGCGACAGGAGCTGGACTTTCAAACATGACGCGGCTCGGGCATCGGCGAGCGCGTGCCGCAGGAGCATGGCTGCCACCCCACGGCGCCGGTGGGCGTACCTGACCACCACCGCCTCAAGAAACGCTGACGGCCGGCAGTCATAGGTCAGATGTGGCATGACGAGCAGGGTGGCCGTGCCGACGGGCTGCCCGTTCTGCTCGGCCAGGTAGACGGTCATGGCCGGCGTCGCCATCATCTGCGCCCATGCGGTGGTCTGACGCTCGGTCCGCACCGCCGGTTCGCCACCGGTTGCCGGCGGTGCGGTGACCCGGCCCTCGGCAAGCACCTCCGAGACCGCGTCAAGGTCGGCCGGCGTCGCCCGGCGTACCACGTATCCGTCGTCAGCATCGGTCATGACGCTCATGCTCGCTGATCCTGACAGCGACCGGCGCATCGGCCGGGCGGTCCCACTTCCCGCACCGGCCACCCGGCTTCACCGCGGCCAGGCCTCCCGGCGCCGAGGGTGACGTGGTGCCGGACCGCCGGTGCAGCCGGTCAGCGTGCCGTCGCTCAGCTCCGCGAGGGCGGTCCGAGATAGCGATTGCCGGTGGTCGAGCTTCCCGCGGTGGTGGTGGCTACCACGGTGACCGTGTCGGTAAGGCCGCTCGTCAGGCCGGCGATCGTGCACGTCGTGGGTCCGCTGCTGGTGCAGCTCTGTCCGCCGGGCGAGGTGGTGGCGGTGTAGCCGGTCAGGGTGCCGTCGCCAGGTCCGAGGGGGCGGTCCAGGACACGGTGATCTGCTGGTCCCCGGCGGTGATGGTGACACCGGTCGGGGGCTGCGGGGCGGCCGGCGGTGAGCTGGCCGGGGTTATCGGGACCGCCACCGGGGTCGACCGGTCCGCGGTTCCGCCGTCGCCCAGCTGACTGGTCTCGTTGAGGCCCCAGCAGTAGGTGTTGGTGTCGCTGCCCAGCGCGCACGTGTGGTGCCAGCCGGCAATGAGCCGGGTGAAACTCGCCCCGGCCGGGGTGGTCATCGCCGCCGGGGTCGACCGGTTCGCGGTGTCGCCGTTGCCCAGCTGCCCGTAGTGGCCGTAGCCCCAGCAGTAGGTCTTGTCGTCGCTGCCCAGCCCGCATGTGTGGTTGCTCCCGGCGGCGAGCTGGGTGAAGCTCACCCCCGCCGGGGTGGTCACCGCCACCAGGCCCGACCGGTTCGCGGTTGCGCCGTTGCCCAGCTGACTGGTCTCGTTGAGGCCCCAGCAGTAGGTGTTGGTGTCGCTGCCCAGCCCGCACGTGTGGAAGCCGCCGGCGGCGACCTGGGTCAGGCTCACCCCGGCCGGGGTGCTCACGGCTACGGGGGCCGACCGGTTCGTGTTCGCGTCGCGTGTGGCGGTCGCCGGCGATGAGCTGGGTGAGGCTCACCCCCGCCGGGGTGGTCACCGCTGCCGGGGCCGACCGGTTCGCGGTGTCACCGTTGCCCAGCTGACCGTAGTCGCCCATGCCCCAGCAGTAGGCCCGGCTGTCGATGCCCAGCCCGCACGTGTGGCCTTGCCCGGCGGTGAGCTGGGTGAAGCTCACGCCGGCCGGGGCGGTCACCGCCACCGGGCTCGAGCGGTACACGGTGCTGCCGTTACCCAACTGGCCCTCGGCGCCCCGGCCCCAGCAGTAGGTCTTGGCGTCGCTGCCCAGCCCACACGTGTGGCCGGACCCGGCAGTGAGCTGCACGATCTGGATGCCCGCCGAGTGAGCCGCGGCAGGCCCGGAGGTCACCGCCGCCAGCATCACCGCCGCTCCGGCGATCGACACGATCCTTCTCAGCACACAACCCGCCATCGCAGCCCCGCAGACACTTGATCGTTCTCCGTCGAAGTCCCACCCGTTCAGGTGATTATCAGGCGGAAGGTGGTACACCAGGAGAAAGTTGCCCAAAGCCGCCCGCTGTGGGGGTCGCGGTAGTACGGGCGGAGGCTCGGGAGACCTGGCGCCGGTTTCATAAGGATGGCTGGGCTGCGGCTGGACTTCGCCTCGCTCCTGCCTCCCTTATGAAAGAGGCGCTGGCCCTGTGCTTCAACCTTGAGTGGCTTCGGGAAGGTGTATTGGTGTGACTTCGGTTCTCGGTTCTCCCTTGTTGGGGGAGTTGTTCACTGCTGCGATGAGGCGAGGGCTGCAGCCTGACGAGTGGAGCTGCTGGCGGAACCCACTATCGAACGCGTTCGGCATCCAGAAGATCGGATGATTCCGTGAGGACAGCTACGAACTCATCCGCCAGAATTTTGGCGACGACGACCTTCGCCTGGTCCTCGGGTGAGGGTTTGTCTTCCTGCCGCACGAGGGTGAGGACTAGTTCGTCGCCGTTCAGGTAGGCGAAGCAGGTCACGTCGTCAGTGGTCGGGCCCCAGTCCATCAGCCGGAATTGCCACGGGAAGTCCGACTCGCCCATCTCGGCGTAGAGCAGGCGGCAGACTTCCTCCGGCGAGTGCCCGGGGAAAGGAGAGAGCTTGATGTCACGGCGGCGCACTTGCTCCGCCTCGCGCCGCATGTAAAGGGTGAAGGAGGGGACGTAGGCCGTGTTGTCGGAGGTGGTCAGCCAGGTGCCGCCGGCCCATAGGTCGACGGTGCGCAAATCGCCGGTGGCCAGGGCGGGTGGCGGTGGCCAGACCTCGCCTACCTCTACAGCCAATCTGGCTCGGTCACCGAATCGTCGCGTCATAGGATCGCCAAAATAGCAGCTCACGCGTACGAGGGTCTGGCCTCGCCCACTGAGCCGGGGGGACCACCGCTCGCTCGCATGCGGGGCCGACCCCTCGCCATCGATCTTACGCCCGCCCCTGGGAACAACCGGCACCACTCGACCGGCTGAGGTTGAAGAACAGGCTAGCCGTGGGTGGCGTGTTCGTGCCCGGCGTGGCCGGCCGGTTCCAGCTGGAAGGTGGAGTGTTCGACGTCGAAGTGCCCGGCCAGGCATGCCTGCAGGGCGTCGAGCAGTTGCGGCGCGTGGCCGTCGTGGAAGCAGGAGTCGTCGACCACGACGTGCGCGGTGAGTACCGGCAGGCCGGAAGTGACGGTGTAGACGTGCAGATCGTGCACGCCGGACACGTGGTCGAGCCCGGTGATGTGCCGCCGCACGTTCTCCAGGTCGACGTCCTCCGGGGCGGCCTCGAGCAGGATGTTGACTGCCTCACGCAGCAGCCGGATCGCGCGCGGGGCGATGATCAGGCCGATCAGGATCGACACGATGGCGTCGGCGCGGGTGAAGCCGGTCAGGGCGATCACCGCGGCGGCGGCCAGGACGCCCACCGAGGTGACGGCGTCGGTGGCGACCTCCAGGAACGCGCCGCGCATGTTGAGGCTCGCGGTCCTCGCCCGGTAGAGCAGCGCCACCCCGATCAGGTTGCCGGCCAGGCCGATGGCACCGAACAGCGCCATCCCGCCGGCGTCGACCTGGGCGGGTTCGAACAGCCGCCGGATACCTTCGACGAAGACGTAGACACCCATGCCGGCGAGGAGGAGACCGTTGACCGCGGCGGCCAGGATCTCCGCGCGGGCCCAGCCGAAGGTGCGGCGGCCGGAGGCGGGGCGCGCGGCCAGCAGGGTGGCGCCCAGGGCGAGTGCCACGCCGCCGGCGTCGGCGAGTACGTGCCCGGCGTCGGCCAGCAGGGCGAGACTGCCGGTGACCAGCGCGCCGATCACCTCGATCACGAAGATGACGACCGAGATCGACAGTGCGCCGACGAGGGCGCCGCGGTGCCGGCCGGTCGCGGTCGCCGGGCCGTGGTCGTGACTGTGTCCGTGCCCCATCAGGTGTTCTCTCTTCGACGGCCGGTCCCATGCATATATGCGCATGCTAGCATGTGTTGCGGATGGTCGGGCCCCACCCCACCCCGCTCTAAGCGTCCTCGCGAGTGATCCAGGCCTGATTCGCGGGGTCCCCGCCGACCCATCGGAGCATGTCGTCGGCGAGACGGCGCAGCCGGTGCGGGTCGAACTCGTCGTCCGCGGCGCCGAACGCGCGGTGGACGATCGCGAGCACCCGCCACGGCAGCCCGGTCCCGGAGCGGCGGACCAACCCGAGCTCGCCCGCCTCACCGATCGCCCACACGGTGCCCGGAGCCTGGGCGGCAACCACCTCACCGATGTACGCCGTGACGAGCTCGACCGTCACCCGGTACCACGGATCACGGGGCGCGGCGGCCGCGTCGGTCCCGCCGCCGAGCACGCCGTAGTACGACATTGCGAGCGACGGCGCCACCCCGGCGAACTCGGCCCGCAGTAGGTCCCGCGAATCGCGCCGCCACGCCCAGAGCTCGTCGAGCGACTCCCGCGACCCGTCCAGGCGCAGGCCGGTCAGATCGCGGAGCCGGCCGGTGAGCGGCAGGGTGCTGGTGTGCCACGCGGTCAGGGTGGCATCCTCGCCGACGCTGAGCCGCGGGTCGCCCGCCGACCGGCCGGAGCCGCCCGCCCGATCAGTGCGGGTCGTCGTATCCCTCGTCGGCGCGTTCGCGGCGCAGGTGGGCCTCGGCGCGGCGGGCCTGGTCGCCCGGCTCGGCGGCCAGACCCTGATACATGGCCTGCACCTGCTCGTACGGGCGGCCGGGCGGGAGCAACGGGATCGCCGGATCGACAGTCGTCTCGATCAGCACCGGCCGGTCAGCGGCGAGTGCGGTGTCCCACGCCCGCGCCATGTCGCCGGGTTCCGTGACCCGCAGTCCGCGCAGACCGAGCAGTTCGGCGTACCGGGCGTACGGCACGCCGGGCAGCTCCTGCGAGGTCACGAACCGTGGCTCGCCCTCCGCCTCGCGTTGCTCCCAGCTCACCTCGGCGAGATCACGGTTGTCGAGCACGCAGATCACGAAACGCGGGTCGGCCCAGTCACGCCAGCGCGCGGCCACCGTGACGAGCTCCGCCAGCCCGGTCATCTGCATCGCCCCGTCGCCGGTGAGCACGACGACCGGACGCTGCGGGGAGGCGAGTTTCGCGGCCAGACCGTACGGCAGCCCGCACCCCATGGAGGCGAGCGTGCTGGACAGGTGTGCCGGAACGCCGGCCGGCAGGCGCAGGTGCCGGGCGTACCAGTAGACGACCGAACCGACGTCCACGGCGACCTGCGCGTCGGCGGGCAACCGGTCGGACAGGGACCGCACGACGTGCTGCGGGTTGAGCGGTTCGGCCGCTGCGGCGGCGCGGGCCTCCGCGATGCCGTGCCAGCGTCGCACCGACTCCTTCACCTGTGCGGTCCAGGCGGTGCGGGGCCGGGCCGGTACGTGTTCCAGCAGCTCCCGCAGCGTTTCGGCGGCGTCACCGAGCAGCGGCACCTCGACCGGATACCGTACGCCCAGGCGCCGGCCGTCGATGTCGATCTGCACGGCCCGTGCCTGGCCGGGTTTCGGGTAGAACTCCGTCCACGGGTCGTTCGTGCCGACCAGCAGCAGCGTGTCGCAGCCGCGCATCAGCTCCTCACTCGCCGTGGTGCCGAGATGTCCCATGACACCGGTGTGCCGCGGCAGTCTCTCGTCGAGGACCGGCTTGCCGAGCAGCGACGCGGTGATGCCCGCCCCGAGGCGTTCGGCGAGGTCGAGAATCTCCTGCCGGGCTCCGTAGGAGCCCTGCCCGACCATGATCGCGACCCGTTCGCCGGAGGCGAGAACCCCGGCTGCTTCGCGCAGGTCCTCCGGCCGTGGCACCAGCCGCGCCGGACGCAGCCCGGGACTGGTCACCAGCACCCCGTGCTCCTGGGCCTCCGGATCGGGGGCCGGCGCCGACTGCACGTCGTGCGGCAGGATCACGCAGGTGGGACTGCGCGTCGCCAGGGCGGTCCGGAAAGCGCGGTCCAGCAGCATCGGCACCTGCTCGGGGGAGTGCGCCACCTGCACGAACTGGGCGCACACGTCGGCGAACAGCCGTACCAGATCGATCTCCTGCTGGTAGGCGCTGCCCAGCACGGTGGACTTCTGCTGGCCGACGATCGCGACCACCGGCTGGGAGTCCAGCTTCGCGTCGTACAGACCGTTGAGCAGATGGACGGCGCCCGGGCCCTGGGTCGCCAGGCAGACACCGGGCCCGCCGGTGTACTTGGCGTGCCCCACCGCCATGAACGCCGCCGCCTCCTCGTGGCGGGCCTGCACGAACGCCGGCTTCCCGGACCGGCGCAGCGCACCCATCACGCCGTCGATGCCGTCACCGGAATACCCGAAGACCCGCTCGGTACCCCAGGCGAGCATCCGTTCCACCACCAGGTCCGATACCGTTCGCTCGGCCATCGTGTCCCTCCCTCGTCGGTCGAGCCGTCACTACCCGGCGCCCTGGCGCTCAACCACCGTCGGCGGACCGGCCGGCGCGCGCCAGCGGAGTCCCGTCGAGGGCGTGGCGGAAGGCGACCAGCGAGTCGAAGACCTGCAGGACACCGGCCTCGTGCAGCTCACCGACCGAGAACCCGCCGGTACGGACCCCGATGACCGGCACGTCGAGCTTCGCCGCCGCCTGGGCGTCGTAGACCGAGTCGCCGACCATGACTCCGCCCGTACCGCCGACCTTGCCGAGGGCCGCCGCCACGAGGTCCGGCTCCGGTTTGGTGTTGGCCACGTCGTCCGAGGTGGTCCAGGCGTCGGCGAGGGACCGGGCGCCGATCAGGTCGAGGAACGTCTCGACGTGCTCGCGTTTGCCGGAGCTGGCCAGGACCAGGCGGAATCCCCGGTCCTTGACCTCGGCCAGCAGCTCGTACGCGCCTTCGAAGGGCTGCACCTCCCCGATGAGCTGGTCGAACTCCCGCGCCCATGCCTCGCGGAGTTCGTCGCCGTGTTGCTCCTCGACGTCGCGGCCGCCGACCTCGGGCACGAAATTGTCCCCGCCCATGCCGATACCGCGGTGGATGCGCCACATCGGCCGGGTGATGCCGAAGCGGCGGAAGGCACGGGACCAGGCCAGGGCGTGGTGGTAGTTGGTGTCGACGAGTGTGCCGTCGACATCGAAGATCGCGGTGTCTGCCATGATCTCTCACTGCCCGCCGCGGCGCCTGTCATACCTTTACGTCCTCCCGTCGCCGCCGCCCGATGCGGCAGGGGGCGGCGGCGACGGGGTGGTCACCGCAGCCGGGGATGGGCGGCGAAGAAGTCCCACAGCAGGTCGGTGGCAACGATCGGCGCGTCCGGCAGGGCCAGCTCCCCGGACTTCGCCCCCGGCCACGCGTGGCCCATGCCGGTGACCACGTACACCTCGACGTCCGAGCCGTCGGCGCAGCGTGTGCGGGACCGCTCGACCCCGTCCGTGACGGGCGGTGGCACCGGCAGCGGTCGGCAGCGGAGCCGTTCGCGCCACTTCTTCAGGCCGGCGTCGAAGATGTCGTAGTACTTGTCCGCCCCGCCGACGATGCTCAGCACCGACACCGGCTTCGCCGGGACGAAGCCGGCCGCCTCGGTCTTCGGCCCGCCGTACCCGCCGCTCACCACCCCGACGGCGGCGAACACACCGGTCGCCTCGATCGCGGCGCGGAAACTCATGTCGCCGCCGTTGGAGATGCCGGTGGCGTAGACCCGATCGGCGTCGACCCGCCAGCCGGCGATCAGCCGGCCGGTCAGCGCCTTGAGGAAGGCGACGTCGTCCTCGGCGCCGCAGCAGATCAGCGCGTTGAAACCGCCGGCGATCCCGTCCGGGTAGGCGACCAGGAAGCCGTGCTCGTCGGCCTTGGCGTCCATCTCGATCATGGCGCGCAGGCGTTCCCCGGAACCGGGATAGAAGTGCAGGGCGACCACCAGCGGGACCGGCCTGTCACCGGTGTAGCCGGGCGGGGCGTGCAACAGGAAGGCGCGTTGCTTGCCGCCGACGTCGACGGTCAGCCGGTGGTCGCCCGCGGCGGGCCGCTGTGCCGCCGACGGGGCCGGTGCCGCCGGCGGTTCACTTGTGCAGGCGGCCAGCATCAGACCGCAAACCGATACCAGGATCATGAGCGTACGCCGCAAAGGTCTTCTCCTGTCTCCACCGACCGCGACGTGTGCAGCCTCGGCCCGCTGCCGCCGCCGGTCAACGGTTTCGGCGAGCGCCGAAACCCATGGCAAGCTGGGCGGATGTTGCGCCTGTGGCTGGAATACGCGGACCTGACGCGGGTCCGGTTCACCGACCGGCTGCACCCGGCCAGCACCGTGCTGCTGGCCAGCCAGGCTCTGCGCCGGCCGCCGCTGGCCGCTGCCCTGCCGGTGCTGGCACGCCGGGTGGCGGAGTCCGGTGCGGCGTTGCGGCCGTTGCACCATCTGATCGCGGCGCAGGGTCCCGCGCCGGACTTCGTGACCCCGTGGGACGGCGTGGCGTCGATCGAGGACGGGCTGGCGGTGATCCGCTCGACGCCGGTCCGCAAGGTGCGGGCACAGGTGTCGGCGGCCTACACCGGTGCCCCGGCGAGCACGGCGCGGCGCCGGTTCGCCGACGCCGACTCCGGGGTGCTGGACGCGCTGGTCACCGCCATGCGGGCGTACTTCCATCAGGTGCTGGAGCCGGACTGGGCGGCGTTGACCCGTAACCATCGGCAGGCTGTCGGCGAGGCCGCGGCCCGCTTCGCCCGCGCCGGCGCGGAGGGTCTGCTCTCCGGTCTGCATCCGGGGATCCGGTGGCGCAGCCCGGTGCTGGAGGTGGATTCCTGGCGGGACGGTGACGTGCGGCTCGGCGGGAACGGCCTTTTCCTGCTGCCGTCACCGTTCGCCGGGCCGCGGCCCCGGGTGCTGATCCGGGCGGATCAGCCCGCCCTGGTGGTCTATCCGGTCGAGGCACCGGCGGGACTGGACGGCGGGCCGGCGGCTGATCCGCTGGCCGGCCTGTTCGGCCGGACCAGGAGCGCGGTGCTGACGCAGGTCGCCCGGCCCGGGCGGCACACCACCTCGTCGATCGCCCGGCACGCCGGGATCAGTGTCTCGTCGTCGTCCGAGCACCTGTCCGCGTTGCGGGCCGCCGGGCTGGTGTCCAGCCGCCGCGACGGCGGCGCGATCCTGCACCGGGCCACGGCTCTCGGCCAAAGCCTGACATCGTCCTGATTCCATGTCGCCGGCTGCGAAGCAGGGAACCAGGTTCCCAAATCGGGGTGTACGGGTAATACTGCCCACGCAATGTTTGTACCTGATGACGGGGGATCTGAAATGTCGGTAAGTATCGTGGAGTTTCGTGGCGAGCAACTGCCGACGAAGCACGAGGCGCCGGTGTCGGGCAGCGACCGCAGCGCCGAGGCGATGCGCCGGCTGCGCCACCCGTTCGACCTCGATCCCGGCAACGCCCCCGTGACCCGTCGCTGAGCGGGAGCGGACGGCCCGGGCCCGCACACGCCGGCCGGCCGTCAGCGGGGATGGGGTGCCAGCCGCACCCAGACGTGCTTACCGTCGCGGTGCAACCGGACGCCCCAGTCCTGGGCGAACTCCTCGACGAAGGTGAGCCCCCGTCCACCGATCGACCTCTCGTCGGCGTGCCGCCGGTGGGGGACCGTCGTGGAACGGTCAGCGACGGCGACACTGACGCCGCCGTCCCCGGCATGCAGCCGCAGGGACAGGCAGCCGCCGCCGTGGCGGACGGCGTTCGTGACGAGTTCACTGACGATCAGCGTCACCCCGTACAGCCATTCCTCGTCGCGGAAATCCCAGTCGATCAGCACCGACCGGACCGCACCGCGCGCGGCCGACGCGGCGCCGTTTCCGTCCGGCAGTTCGACCTCAGCGCTCAGTTCGCTCACTACTCGACTTTCCCGTTTCCCATGACGGTGACCTCATACCCTGACACAGAGGTGCCAACCCGGCGAACCGGAACGACACGCGACCATGATCTGGCTGATCGAGGTATCGACGTTTGATCATGTCAAGAACGGATTTCCTGATGTCGTTGCACTGCAGCAACGAAATCCGTCAGGAGGGCCCCATGGTGACCCGTTCTCCGTGACGAAGCGCGACGACGGCGCGGGCGTGCAGCGGCTGATCATCGCGGGCGAACTCGACGAGGACACCGGCGACGGTTGCGCCGAGCTGATCGCGAACGCCGCCGGACGGCACGACGTGTCCGAGGTCGTGGTGGACCTGCGGCGAGTGACTTTCGTTGCCGCCGCCGGTGTTCGCGCCCTGCTGCGCGGTCGCGACGCCAGCCTGCGGATGGGCCGGGAGTTCCGGGTCGTCAACGCGACCGGCATCGTCTATCAGGTGCTCAGAATCAGTGGGGTCCACAAAGCCCTGGCCGTCACCTCCGGACCGGACGTCCCCACTGTCTGAGGTGAAACGGTGGCCGGGCGTCGGCGCTGCGGGTCACCGGGCCTGCCTGTCCGCGTCGGCGTCGCGTCTGGCCTGCGCCGCCTCGTCGTGATGCCGCCGCGCGTGTTCCTGATGCTCGGCCGCGTGAGCCGGATCGGTGACAGCCGCTCGACGGCTCGCACGTTCGGCGAGATCGTGGGCCCGGGCGGCGTCGAGGTGCGTGCCCGCGGACCGTTCCCGGCTCTCATCCGCGAGGTCGGGGGCCCGCGCGACGGTCTGCGGGGTCGACAGCGCCGCGGCCTCGCCCGAGCTGGTGAAGGCGCGGCGTGCGCTGTCGATCTCTTCCCCTCGCTCGCGTGCTTCGGCGGCGCGGCGTGCCGCCCGCTCACCGCGGTGGTGAGATTGCTCCACCAGCTCGTCCCATGTCCGGTTGTCAGGCTCCACGCCGGCGGCTTCCTCCGGTGAAGGCAGGCGGCCGGATCAGCTCCGGTCCTGCGGCGCCAGCATCGGGGTCAGTCCCGTGACGGCGGCGATTCTGCGGACGAGGGGATTCAAGCCGGCGGCGGTCACGGCGACGCCCCGGGCCTGCGCGGCCTCGTACACGGCGAGCAGCACCCGCACGCCTGCCGCGTCCATCAGCGGTACCTCGGCGAGCTGCAGGGTGACCTGCCGGCCGGCGGGCTGACGGCAGATCAGGTCCAGCAGGGCGGTCCGTAGCCGCCCGGCGTTGTCGCGGTCCACCTCGCCGCGGACAGCCACGTCGATCCGCCCGGCGGACGAGACCGTGGTGGTGATGTCGAACGCGTCCGGTTCCTGGCTGCCCGAGCCCGGCCGGCGCGGTACACGATCGGTGAGCAGTCCTTCCCGCAGCCAGGCCAGCACCCGCGACAGGATGCGGGAGACCTGCATCTGCGAGGTGCTGAGCTCCGCCGCGATGTCCGCCTGGGTACGGCCCCCGTAGAAGGTCGAGATCACGACGTACCGGTCCCGTTCGGGAAGGGCGGCGATCAGGTCGTTGACCGTCAGGCGGTCGGCGACCTGCTCCAGCGCCGCATCCGGCTCACCGAACAGGTCGCCGAGCTGCGCGTCACCTTCACCGATCGGCATGTCGAGCGACAGGGAGCGGTAGCCGGCCGCGGTGAGCCGTGCCTTGTCGAGGTCGCCGAGGGTGATGTCTGCGCGGTGCGCTGTCTCGGCGTCGGTCGGCCGGCGGCCGAGTTCCCCGGTCAGGTCCCCCTCGTGCCGGCTCACGGCCATCGACAGTTCCTGCATGGGGCGGGGAACGTGCACCGCCCAGCTCCGGTCGCGCAGGTGCCGCTTCAGTTCGCCGACGATGGTGTGGACGGCGTACGCGGTGAAGGACCCCCGCTCCGGCGCGTAGCGGTTGACGACCTTCACCAGGCCCAGGCGGGCCACCTGTTCCAGATCGGCGAGCGGCTCGGAGCCGTTGCGGTAGCGGCGGGCCAGCCGGTCCGCCATGGGGAGTGCCGTACGGATCATCTCGTCACGTAACCGGTGCGCCCGTACGCCGTCCGCGTCTTTCAAGGCGTACGCGTAGCGCTCGGCGACCTCGTCGAGGTTCTCCAGCGCATCGTCCGGCGCCTGAGTGCCGCCGGGCGTCGCGGCCCGCTGCTTCAACGGCATGCCGTCTCCTTAGTCCCGACCCCTGGCAGACCAATGCCCTCGGCGGACCGGGCAAAACGACATCGACCGATCAGGCCCCGCGAGGTCAGCGGCCGGTCAGGCGACCATCAGCCCGGGTGAGGTGCGGTGCCGGGCGAGGTGCCGCACCGCCTCGTCGACGGAGACGGGCTCCGGCCGCCGGCGCGTCACCGCGGCCTGCCGCATGAAGTCGGAAGCGTGCCCGAGCGGCGCCGGGAACATCGGATAGCGGCCGGCCAGAAGGTTGTCCACGCCGCCGGTATGACGGGCGAAGGCGGCGATCGACCGCCAGTGCGCGAGGGAGGCGAGCCGGTCGTGTGATGTTCCGGGCGGTTCCGGCAGCACACTGATCCGGTCGTACGGGCGGCTGCCGGCCAGCCACAGTTCGGTGGCGTCGGCGGCGGTACGCGTCGGCGCCTCACACCAGTACGGCACCACGCCGGCGTCGAGTGCCTGCCACGGGTCGATCATGCGGCCGCTGCTCACCACGGCGTGCGATCCGCCGTCGCGCCGCACCAGCCGGGTCCGGTACAGGTCGGCGACCGCGGCGCTGAACACCTGCGGGTCGTTGTAGAGCAGCCGGTGCCCGGCCGACCCGTTCTCGGCGGCGATCTTCCGTAGCTGCGGTTCGAGTGCGGGTTCGACGCTGGTCTCGGCGTATTGGAGGGGCAGGTCGGCTGCCGGGTCGGTCCAGTCGCCGGCGCCGATCCGGTGCAGCAGACGAAGGAACGCGAAATCGTCGTTGCGATGGCCGGCGGGGCTCCAGCCGCTGGTCGTGGACCCGATCTGGAAGCTGTAGCCCGGCGGTCCATCCAGCACGGGCCAGGTCCGCAGGTCACGGACCAGGACACAGGCGCCGCCCGTGGTGAGGCGGGAGCCCAGAAAATTGCGGTACGCCTCGGGCAGCGTGCGCCAGCGCACCTGCAGTGACACCGTGGTGCCGCACAGACTGCCGCGCAGCACGGGATCGTGCACCTGTCGTACGGTGACCCCGGGGTTGCCGGTGATGATCTGCTGTGCCAGCCGGGTGCCCCAGGCCATGGCCGACACCCAGTTGCCGGGCGACCCGCCGGGCCACGGGGTGGTGATGGTGAACGAGGCCGGCAGCCAGGCGGCGCCGCACGCCACGGCCAGGTGTACGGCCGCGCCGTGCGGCGATCCGAGGACCACCCCGGGGTAGGAATCGGACGCATGGTGGCCGACGATCCACCGGGCGACCGCCTCGGCGTCGACGTGCTCGATCTGGGCGACCGGCAGAGCGTCGTCGACGGTGTCCGCGGCCAGTGCCGCGCGGCGCAGCGGTTCGGGAAGCTCGCCGTGCCGGCCCGGTATCGGTACCCGGGTGAGGAAGCCGCGCCGGCGACGGTCGGGAGGTACCGACATGGCCAGCAGAGCATGGCCGACGCTGTCGGGGCACATCACCCGCCCGGCGCCGGGCGCGGCCGTCCGGGCCGGGTCCACGTTCGGATTCATCACCGCGGCCCCCGCCGTGTTCAGTGCCGGGTCGCGGTCCGGCGCGTGAGCAGCAGACCCAGTGCGAGCATCCCGAGGCCGAGACCGAGGTGCAGCCAGTCGTCGGCCCCGTTCAGGGGCACGAAGTTGGCGGCGCTGTCCTCGCCGACGATCAGGCCGTACACCCACAGCACCAGATAGATCGCGCCACCACCGATCAGGAAGGCGCGGGCACCGGAGGCGGTACGGGCCATGGCCAGGCCGGCGGCACCGAACAGCAGGTGGACGATGTTGTGCAGGATCGACACCTGGAAGATGCCGAGCAGGTGAGCCTCGGATTGGTGGCCGGCGAACGTCATGTCGCCGTAGTCGGTGGTGAGGCCGGGGATGAACCCCGCCACCCCGACGAGCAGGAAGGTGGCGGAGACGACCAGGGCGGCGGTACGAACGGGGCTGCGTGCCGTATCGACGGCGTTGCCGTGCGTGCTCATGGTGAGGTCCTTTCTGGAGAGCGCACGGCTTCCCACCGTGACCGGTCGTAAACGGGTGAGGTCCGATCGCCTTCCCTCCCGGGACGTCCACGGTCGGGACCGGTCGTTTAGCTGCGGAACTGCGGGGAAGTCGCGCCCCATGAGCGATGAGTACGAACGTGCCGACCGGCACCCGACCGACGAGCCGGACGGCACTCCGGCGTACGAGGCGTCCCTGCGGCGGCCGGGCGAGTCGGTGACGACCGGTGAGGCGGAACCGGAGATCACCGAGGAGACCGGATCGGCGGGCCGCAGCGGCTACGACGCGGACGCGGTGTCCGGTGACACCGGCGTCTACCGCCCCGACTGAAACCGCCCCGACCAATCAAATATGGAGGACATGAGCAGGTGTGATGGGTGCCCGGTCCTGTGGGGCACCCATCATCGTGCACGCCTCACCCGGCGCGGGTCCAGGCGGCCAGGGCCGCCAGCACGGCTCGGATGTCGCCGGTTCCGCGGAGGATCGACCGCTGCCGGGTGGCGCCGTCGCCGCTGTCGCGCAGCCGGTTCAGCCCCTCCAGGACGAGTTCGAGATCGCCGCTCTCTAGCAGGGCGGGACTCACCGTGGCGAAGAACTCGTCGATCAGGTCCCAGGCCGGGCGGGGGCGGCCCAGCCGCAGATCGATCAGGTCGCCGCCGAGCCCGTCGTGGGCCGAGCGCCAGTTCGCCGCGTCCAGCAGGCAGTCGCGGGGCCGGGCCGCGGGCAGTCCGGCGCGGATGTCGTTGATGGCGGTCGCGACGGCGGCCCGGACGAGCGCGGTCACCAGGACGGTGTCGTCAACGTCGGTGCAGACGTCACCGACCCGGATCTCGACCGTGGGATAGGTGGGGGAGAGGCGCGCGTACCAGTAGATCGATGCCTCGTCGAGGACCATCCGGGAGGACACGAGTTCGGCCACGGTACGGCCGTAGTCCCTCAAAGTGGAGAAGTACGGGGTCGGGCCGATGCTGGGCCAGCGCAGCAACTGCACCGACCGCCAGCTGGCGTGGCCCGTGTCGGCACCGAGGAACAGTGGCGAGTTGGAGGTCAGAGCGCGGATCACCGGCAGCCAGACCTGCAGGTGGTTGCACACCTGTACGGCCAGTTCGCGGTCGGCGACGCCGACGTGCACGTGCAGTCCGCACACCGCCGGGTCGTGGGCGACCGGACCGTACCGATCAGCCAGGTCGTGATAGCGCTGCCCGGACGGTACGCCGACGTCCGGTTCGGCGACCGGGGTGGCGCCGACGGCGACCAGTCTCGCGCCGGCGGCCTCGGCGACGTCGGCGGCTGCCCGGCGCTGTGCCGACAGCTGTGCCCGTACGTCGCCCATCTCGGTGCAGACGCCGGTGACCAGCTCCATCATGCTGCGCCGCATCTCGGTCCGGCTGCGCAGCCGGACCGACTCGGGCAGCGCCGCGGTCACCCGGTCGCTGACCGGAAGGTTGGCGCCGGTGGCCGGGTCGAGAAGGAGGAACTCCTCCTCGACGCCGACGGTCAATGCCCGCGCCATGGCGGGCCCGGTGGCAGGTCTGCCAGCCGTGATCATGGATGTCATGGTTCCTCGCCCGGTCCTGGGCGCCGGGATGCCGGCGCGGGGCCGCTGGCTACCCGGGTCGATCACCGGCAAACGACCCGGGTGGGGAAAACCGTTCCCGGAATGGTCTGTTTGTCGGTCGATCGGCCGGGTAGACGGCGCCCTCGTCACTAGGAGTTCTTGATCTACTGCTCCACGTGGCGGAATCAGACGACGGTGGGGGAGTCCGAGACTCCCCGATCACGGGGGTGAGACGGTCATGACGTTGCCTTCCTACAAGCTGCGCCGACTGGGATTGATCATGTCGCCGGATCCGAACGACCCGGTGGAGTTCTGGGGAGCCTTCAATCCCACCGTGGGCCGCACCGCGGACGGCCGCTGGTGCCTGCTGGCGCGGGTGACCGCGGAGGGCAATGTGTCCCGGCTGCGCAGAGTGGAACTGGTGCTCAACGGCGGGGTACCGGTCGGGGTGCGCCGCGGTGAGGTGGTGATGGGCCCGGACGAGCCGTGGGAACGTGGCGGCGGACGCGGCGGTATCGAGGATCCGCGGGCCACCTGGATGGAATCGCTCGGCATGTACGTGATGTCGTACACCGCGCACGGCGGGGCCTACGGGGCGCGGCCCGCACTGGTCGTGTCGGAGGACTTCCGCACGTGGCGGCGTCTGGGGCCGTTGCATTTCGCGTACGACCCCGGACTCGCGCACGATCTGAACGTCTTCCCGAACAAGGACGTGGCCCTCTTCCCGGAGCCCGTGACGGCGCCGGACGGCCGGCTGTCGTACGCCTTCCTGCACCGCCCGATGTGGGGTTCCGTGCTCGACCTGCCCACGGGTGTCACCGATCCCCGGCACAGCATCTGGGTGTCGTTCACCCCGGTCGACGCGGTCGCGGCAGATCTGCGGGCCCTGGTGATGCTCGATCAGCACCGGCCGGTCGCGCAGCCGGAGTTCCCGTTCGAATCGATGAAGATCGGGGCCGGCCCGCCGCCGATCCGGGTGCCGGAGGGCTGGCTGCTGATCCATCACGGGGTCAGCGAGCACGACAACGGCGGCCCCGTTCCGCGGCTCGACTACGCGGCCGGGGCGATGCTGCTCGACGCCGACGACGTCACCCGGGTCCGCTACCGCACGACCGAGCCGTTGCTGGCGCCGGAGACCACCGAGGAGCAGGCCGGCATCGACCGGCACATCGTCTTCCCGAGCGGCCTGGCGCGCATCGGCACGGCCGACTACCTGTTCTACGGCGTCTCGGACCGCTACATCGGTGTTGCCGTGCTGGAGCGGTTCGCAGCGGATCCGGCCGGCACGCCGTGGCAGGCGGTCCACGGCCCGACGATCAGCCGCCGGGTGGGGGAGGTGCCGCACCCGGATGCGCCGTCATCGCCCGGACGGATGGCGCAGCGGGCCGTGGCATGACCGCACACGGGCCGGGGTGTCCTGGATGACTCGATTGTTCCCGTTGATCGGGGGTATCCCGCCGCGGGGAAACGGGCGGGCCGGTCCCGCCCGGACCCGTGGCATGAACAGGAGGAGAACCCGATGACGAATCCGCAGCAACCGGAGATCCGCCGCAGCGGAGAATCCCCGACCACCAAGCAGCGTACGGAGGATGCCAACCCGACGAGCGCGCCGGGCGGAAGCCACGACCGGAGCGGTGACCGGCCCACGCCGGAGGGACAGGTCTCTCCGTACGGACCGTCCGGGCACACGGCGGCAGACAAGTCCTGAGGTGCCGGGCGCCGGCTGGCGGGCCTGATCCCGTACCGGCCGGCGTCACCCCGGTGCCGGCACTATCCCGGCGCGCTCCGTGGTCCGGCCTCGAAACGCAGCCGGACGATGGTTCCCTCCTCGCCGGCGATGGCGTCGACCGGCCCGCACAGCCGTTCGACGATGGCCAGGCCCCGCCCGCGGTCCGCATCCGGCGCGGGCATCGGGCGGCCGAAAGCTCGCATCGGGCCGTGGTCGATGACATCGCAGATGACCCGGCCGTTGTCCGTCCAGATCCGGACCCGGCCGCCGCCGGAGGTGTGCTGCAGGGTGTTGGTGACCAGTTCGCTGACGGCGATGACCAGCGACATGACCTGGTCCGGGCCCAGGCCGAGGTTCTCGGCATGCCGTTGCGCGAAGGCGCGAACCAGCGGGAGGTCGTCGGCCTGGTGGTAGGTGATGTCGGCGGGGGCGGCGGGTGTGTTCGGCTCAGTCATGCTGTTCGGCCTGCCGTGCCTCGCCGGCGCCCTCCGCCGGTGCCGGCTGTCGCAGCAACTCGAGGATGCCGGTGATCTCCAGGACGGTCGCGACGCTTCCGGAGGGATTGACGACGTACAGGCGGCCCGAGCGTGCGGCCGCCGCGTGGTGGGCGGTGACCAGCGCATGCAGGCCACTGGAGTCGAGGAACCATACTTCGGCGAGATCGACGGCGACCTTGTCGCTGGACCGGACAGCATCCATCAGGATCGCCGTCATCTCGTCGAGGCTGCGAAGATCGCATTCCCCGGCCAAGGCGACCACCAGTGTGTCGGCGTCTCGCTTCGTGCGCGCCTGGAACTCGGACATGAGTGGTGTGCGGAACCTTTCCGAGTCGGCCTGGGCGCCGTGACGCCAGGGTCAGCATGATCGGCGTGAACTGCGGGTGTCAACCGGCTCCCGGAGCGATCGGCGCGGAGCCGGCCGTCACGGGCGCGGCCGGCGCTGCGCCGGTGAACTGGACGCACAGGATGACGGTGTCGTCGGCGAGCTCCCGGTCGCCGACCATACGGGCGAGAAGGTGACGGCACAGCGTCGTCGCGTCCGGGCCGGGGAGGCCGCCGGCGACGTCGGCGAGCCGCTGCATGGTCGCGGCCAGTTGCTCGTCCGGGCGTTCGACGAGGCCGTCGGTGAACCAGACGAGTACGGCGTCGTCCGGCACGACGAGCCGGCCGTGGCTCCGCGTGGACGGTCCGACTCCGAGCGGCAGCGATCGGCCGTCCCACAGATAGGCGGCCCGGTCCCCGGTGACCAGCAACGGCGGCAGGTGCCCCGCACAGGCGTACCGGAGAACCCGGGTGGCCGGGTCGTAGTCGGCGTATCCGACGGTGGCCGTTCTCGAATGGGGGATGAGGGCGCTGGCCCGGTCGAGGTCACCGAGGGCGTGGGCCGGGTCCGGTGCGGTCTGCGCCAGGACGCGCAACGAGGACTGCAGGCGTGCCATCGCCGCCGCGGCGGCCAGCTGATGCCCGACCACGTCGCCGACCGCGAAACCGATCCGTCCCTCCGGCACGGGAAACACGTCGTACCAGTCGCCGCCGACCTGATGGGCCACGTCGGCGGGCCGGTAGTCGGCACAGACCTCGATGCCGGCGAGTCCGGTGCTGAGCGCCGGCAGCAGAGCCTGCTGCAGCTGCTGCGTGGCGTCGTGTTCGCGTTCGTAGACCTGCGCGCGGCGCAGGGCCTGGCCGGTGAGGTTCGCCAGAGTCTCGGCGAAGGACAGCACGTCGGCGTCGGCGGCGTGCTCGCGGTGGAAGCTGAAAGCCAGCGAACCCAGAACGACGGCGTCATCGCCGGTGATCGGCACGCACAGACCGCTGTGGACGTCGAGGGCATGGTAGAGGCCCTCGAGGTGCGGATACGCGGCCACCGCGTCGGCCCGGGTCTGATGCACCAGGCGCCGCCCGGCCCGGATCACGTCATGGTGCGGGGTCGCGGCGTCGGCCGGGACCTGCTGATATCCGTCCGGCATGTCCGCGGGCCGGTCCGCGGAGGTCCACCGGACGATCTCCGAACTGCCGGGTACGACGAGTGCGACGCTGCCGTGGTCGGCGATCAGTCCGATACTCTCACGCACCACCGCCTGGGCGATCTCCCCGGAGGTGACGGCCTTGGCGAGATCCGTGGTGAGGACCTGCAGAGCGTGCAGGCGCTGCCGGGCGGCCCGTTCCACCGAGGTGTCCCGGCGGGCGCGATCCCGTTCGGCCACCCCGACGACGAGGGCCCAGGCGCCGAGGATCGTGGTCGCGAGGAACAGTTGCAGCGTCACGGTGATCAGCTGGTCCGAGGTCTCCAGCGCCGCCCACGGGCCATGGCCGGTGCTCGTCATCAGATTCGCCGCCACCGTCGTCGCCATGCCGGCCGCGAGTGTCACCACCAGTGGCTGGCTGAACGCCACGGCGAACAGGACCGGAATGGGCAGGTAGAACAACGGCACGCCGTCCGGCCAGAAGCCGATGACCGTCGCCGCCACCGCCGACCCGACGCTCACGGCCCATCGGACGGCCCCCGATCTGCCGTCCGTGCTGTACCGCCAGGCGAGGATGCCGCCGGCCACGGTGAGTACGCCGGTCGCGTCGCCGGCCCAGAACGACACGAACGCCTGCGGCCATGACGCGGAGACGCTCGCGGCCAGCGTCGTGGCGCCGATACTCGCTCCGGCGACCGGCCCGGCGGCGACACAGCAGCCGAGGAACGCCAGAAGGTCACGGCGGCGTCGCAGGTCCACCGCGGCCGGCACGTATCTGCGCAGCAACAGTGCACCGAGCAGTGGCTCGGCCGTGTTCGCCAGGGCGAAACCCGCCGCCCACCGCGGGGACATGCCGTGTGACACGTCCACCACGATCTCCGTGACGGCCACCGCGGCCAGAATCCAGGGCCATCTGCGGCGGGGATTGAGCACCAGCGCCGACAGGGTGACACCCGCGGGCAGGAACAGCACCACGACCGACGGCGCGCCGAATCCCTCGAACGCGAGAGAGGCACCCGCGGTGTACGCCACCACCACCATGACCAGCACCAGCCACAGCGGCGCGCGACCCGCCGCCGGAGGGGCGGGTTGCGGTGCACCGGCTGAATCAGCTGACCCGGTCACGGGATCGGACACTCCACGGGCGCGATGATGTCACTGGTCGAGAGGACCGGCCAAACAGTACGCGCCGCTGCCGGCCCGGCCGCGCCATCCCGGCAGGTGCGGTATGAGTAGATTGTTTCGGCCGGTCACGGGTATGCGGCCGGTATGGAACGAGTGAGCAGCAAGCACGGCCCCCGCCTCGACGAGGGCATGAAGCAGGAGGTCCGCGGCAACATCCAGGGCATCGCCGGCAGCCGGGCCGAGGAATGGAAGACACCGGAGCCGGCGGGGGAGGACCAGCCCGAGGTGAGCCGGGTGCCCAATGCCGACGCCAGCGCGGACCTCAGCCGTTTCGGGACCTTCATCGGGTTGTCGAGCATGCCCGGCGACCGCGAGGCTCTGCGGCGCGGTGCTGAGACGCTCGGGGCCCCGGACGACGTGCTCGACGACCTGGACCGGCTGCCTGAGGGCGTGGTTTACCACACCGTCACGGAGATCTGGGCGGCGCTCGGCCGCGGGTCCGCTGAACGCCGGCCGCACTGACCGGCGCCGGCCCGCCTGACCGTCAGAGACTCTCCCTCAGTACGGCGTCGGCCACGACGGTCAGGGACGTGCCCGTCTCCGCGGCCCGAGCGCAGAGACGGGCATAGGCGTCATCGGGCGTGGAGCCCGTCCGCCCGGCCACGACGTGGATGGCCAGCTGGATGGTGGCGCGGACGGCAAGGGCCTGCGCGTAACCGGTGAGCAGTTCCGCCGCGCCCGGGTCGCTCACCGGTGGGCCGTCCGCTCCCGGGCTCAGTTCGCGGCGGGTGGCGTACAGCGCCGCCACCTCGACGATCAGCGGTTCCATGGCGGAGCGGTCGCGGCTGTCGACGTTGAGCACGGCGATCGGTGTGCCGCGGCCGGTGTACAGCGGGATCGACACCGAGGACTCCAGTCCCAGGCCGGGTGCCACCTCGTGGAAACCGGGCCACTGCATCGTGGCCGTGGTGTCCGGGACCGTGACCGGTTCGCCGGTACGCATCGCCCGCAGGCAGGGGCCGTCCGCGTACTGCGCCTCGTCGACCGCCACCGCGATGTCGTCACTGGCCGCGACCGTGGTGTATTGGCTGCCCTGCAGCGTCGTGACGGAGGCGTAGTCCGCCGCGGCCACCCGGTCCACGGCGAGCCGGGCGACCGTCGTGAGGCGGGCCAGAAGTCCCGAGGTGTGTTCCGGGTCTCGGCCAGGGTGACGATGGCGTCGGCCAGCGGCTGCTGGTCCGGACGCCGTAGGTCGGCGGGACGCTGGGGCGTCGTCATCGGGTCTCCTTCTCGGCGGGCGTGTGACGGCCGGTCACGGCTACCCGTAGCGGCACGGGCCAACCGTCCGCATGAACCGCATTCCGGCGGGAACCCGATCACCGTGGCACGTTACGAAGACCTACCGACCATGAGGACTCTGGACGAACTGGTCGCGCTGGCCGAAGGCCATCCGGACCGGCGGGACCTGTACGTGCGATGGTCGAGGGGCCCCGATCTGGACCTGGCGGATGCGGCGTCGAGCCGGGACTCGCTGACCGGGGTGCCGTTGCCGGGACTGTCCGCGAACTCGCTCGCGGTGGAGGAGTGGTGGAAGGACCGGCCGGCACGTCTCTGGGTGGCGCGCCGGCTCTACGACTACCGGCACCTGCAGGATCTGCGCGGAGCCGGTACGCGGCCGTGGGTTCTGGCAGGCGACGTCTGCGGGCGCGGTCCGGACAACGAGCCGCTGGTGCGCTGCCGCGGGCCGGTGGCGTGGATCTCGGACGCGGCGTTGCGGGAGTCGCGGGAGCTGGTGGAGTCCCAGGGCTCGCCCGAGTGGGGCCCGCTGGACCGGCGCACCAGAGCCTGAGGAGACCAGATCCTGAGGAGCCACAGCTTGAGCGGGCCGCAGCCGGCGGCGCCATTTTGGACCAGGTTGCGTCGTTTTCTGCGTCGGTCGAGATAGATTGCAGGAGCGAACGACCAGGTCCGCTCGCCGAACCAGCCGGGAGGCCGTCGTGTCGCGCAACGGACGGGATTCGACCTCGGAGCACGCCGACCATGCGGCGCGTACGTTCGCCGAGGACCTGCTGCCGCTTCCCGGCGCCGCCCGCCACGCCCGCGATCTCGTCACCGAGGCCTGCGTCCGCTGGGAGGTGGAAGATCTGACCGCCCCCGCGGTGCTGATCATCAGCGAACTGGTGAGCAACGTCCTCGACCACGCCCACACGATCATGACGCTGCACCTGGCGTTGCGGCCGGAGGGGCTCTATCTCGGCGTGCGGGACGGCAACGCGTCACCACCGGTGGCGGCCCCCGTCCCGGTCACCTCGATGACGGGCCGGGGGCTGCGCCTCGTCGAAGCGGTCAGCACCACCTGGGGATACTCAACCGCCGCGGGCGGCAAGACCGTGTGGGCGACCTTGGCCCTGCCCCGCCGCCCGGTGCCGTGACCGCTGCGGGCCGGGTCGCATGAGCGGCGCCGGGCGGGGTAGCCGACCGGACCGAGACGATGGAGGGAGTGCTGATGGCCGGGACATGGCTGCTGGGATCGGGACCGGGCGACGCGGCGGAACCGCCGCGGGCGGTGCTGGTCGCGGTGCGGCGCGGGGACGAGACCGGCGAGGGCGCGGGAACCGAGACGTCGCTGGCGGAGCTGCGCCGGCTTGCCGACACCGACGGACTGGCGGTGGTGGGCGAGCTGGTGCAGAACCGGGACCGGCCGGATCCGGCGACGTTCCTCGGCTCGGGCCGTGCGGAGGAGCTGGCCGGGCTGGTCGCCGAACGCGGAGCGGGCCTGGTGATCGCCGATGGCGAGCTCAGCCCCGGTCAGGCCCGTAATCTGCAGGACGCGGTGGGGGTGCCGGTGGTGGACCGGACCGCGCTGATCCTGGACATCTTCGCCGAGCACGCCAGCTCCCGTGAGGGCCGCCTGCAGGTGGAACTGGCCCAGATCGCCTACCAGCTGCCGAGGCTGCGTGGCGAGGGCCGGTCCCTGTCGAGGGTCGGTGGCGGGCGGATGGCCGGCGGGGCGGGCATCGGCGTCCGCGGACCCGGTGAGATGCGCCTGGAGGTACAGCGGCGCCGTCTGCGGCAGCGGGCGTCGCGGTTGCGGGCCGACGCCGCGGAGCTGGCCCGCCGCCGGCAACGGGTGAGGCGGCGCCGGGCCCGCAACCGGGTGCCCTCGGTGGCGATCACCGGCTACACCAATGCCGGCAAGTCAGCCCTGCTCAACAAACTCACCGGCGCGACGGCGCTGACCGAGGACGTGCTGTTCGCCACCCTGGACCCGACGGTCCGGCGCACCGCCGCGGCCGGGCAGGAGTTCACCCTGACCGACACCGTGGGCTTCGTGCGCAACCTGCCGCACCAGCTGGTCGACGCGTTCCGGTCCACGCTGGAGGAGGTCAGCGGCAGCGACCTGGTGTTGCACGTGGTCGACGCGTCGGCGCCGGACGCGGCCGGGCAGATCACCACGGTGCACGGCGTGCTGCACGAGATCGGCGCCGGGCAACTGCCCGAGCTGCTCGTGCTCAACAAGGCCGACGTGGCGCCCCCGGAGTGGGTGACCGCGCTGCGACGGGCGCATCCCGACGCGATCGTGGTCTCCGCGCTCACCGGCGAGGGCATCGCCGATCTGCGGGAGGCGCTGGGCACCCGCCTGCACGCGATGGCACAGGCCGTCGTGGCGGCGACCGGCTGAGGACCCCGGTACGTTCCGCGGGCGGATCGCCGCCGATCGCCCGCGCACCTGTGCCGGTACCCTACCGGGCGGCCGTGAGGTGGACGACCGTGCCGGTGGCCGTGTGTCCGGGGCTGTCGCGCAGCCAGGCAGCGAACTTGTCCTCCGGCAGCGGCCGGGAGACGTGGTATCCCTGCACGGCGTCGCAGCCGATCCCGGCGAGGTAGGCGTACGTGGTCTCGTCCTCCACGCCTTCCGCGACGACGTGCAGGCCGAGAGCCTGACCGAGCTGCACGATGGATCTGGTGAGTGCCTGGTCGCGGAGGTCGTGTGCCGCCTTCTGCACGAAGGACTTGTCGATCTTCACTTCGTCGATCGGAAGGTCGCGCAGCCGGCCGAGGGACGAATATCCCGTACCGAAATCGTCGATCGAGATCTTGATGCCCAGGCGGCGCAACCGCTGGAGGGTGACGAGACCACCGTCGGGGTCGGCCATCAGGGTGCCTTCGGTGATCTCCAGGGTGAGCGCCGCCGCGGGGACGTCGTTCTCCGCCAGCAGACGCATGATCACCTCCGGCAGCGTGTCGTCGAGCAGCGTGTTGGGCGACAGGTTGACGGCGACGTGCAGATCGTGACCGGCCCGGCGCCACGCGGCGCAGTTGCGCACCCCGATCTCCAGCACGTGCAGCGTCAGGGGGCGGATCAGGCCGGAGTGCTCGGCCAGCGGAACGAACAGGTCGGGGGCGATGAACCCGTGTTCCGGGTGATGCCACCGTGACAGCGCTTCGGCGCCGAGGACCGTACCCGTGGCCGGATCGACCTTCGGCTGGAACACCACCATGGTCTCCCCGCACTCGACGGCCTTGCGCAGTTCCCCGATCAGCGCCAGCCGATGCGGGGTGTTCTGGTCGTCGGACGCCCGGTAGACGCGCACCCCGGAGCGTGCCTGCTTGGCCGCGTACATCGCGACGTCCGCCCGGCGCAGCAGGGTTCCGCTGTCCTGGCCGTGGTCGGGGGCCAGCGCGATGCCGATGCTGGCGCGCGGGTACAGGGTGAGGTGACCGACGTGCACGGCATGTTCGAGGTCGCGGGCGAGCTCATGTCCGGCGGCGGTGGCGTCCTCGGCGGAGGCGACCTGGATCAGAACGGCGAACTCGTCGCCGCCCAGGCGTGCGACAGCGCCGCGACCGTCCAGGCGGTCCCGCAGCCGTTCGCCCACGACACGCAGCAGCGCGTCGCCGACGTCGTGGCCGAGCCCGTCGTTGATCTCCTTGAAACGGTCGAGGTCCATCATCAGCACGGCGGTGTGGGCGGCGGTCCCCGGCTGTGTTCCGAGCGCGGTGTCGAGCAGGCGGTACAGGTGCCGCCGATTCGGCAGGCCGGTGAGCGAGTCGTGCAGCGCCGAGTGTTCCTTCTCCACGGCCTCCTCACGCAGCCGGTCCACCAGCCGGGCGTTGGCCAGCGCGACGCTGGCATGGTTCGCCATCGCCTGCAGCAGCCGCAGATGCTCCGCGGTGAACGTGGTGATGTCGGGCAGGCTCTCGGTCACCAGCAGTACGCCGGTCAGGTCCCCGCCCACCGGCACCGGAACGGCCATGGCGTCGACCGGCCCGTTCACGCGCGACGGGTCGGCCGGCAGGAGGATCAGTTCACCGGTGGCCGCCGGCGCCCACCAGGCGTCCGGCGCGGGCTCGTACATCAGTGTCTCGTCGATCTGGCCCTGGCCGGACAGCCGCACCCGCACTCCCGGCTGCGGGGCGCAGGGCGGCAGGATCAGTTCGACGTCGCCGGCGCGCAGGTCGTCGCGGACCTGCTCGAGGATCATGCGGGTCAGCTGGCCGGTGTCCAGGGAACCGTCCAGGGCGCTGGTGAAGGCGTAGAGGTTCTCAACCTGCTCGTTGCCCTGGCTCTGCCGCACGTAGCCGCGGTAGCCGACATGCACCACCCCGTAGAGCACGGCAAGGATCGCCACCGCGTACGGGCTGCTCTGGATGACGATCGCGCTGATCAGGGCGATGCTCGTGGCGACCAGCACCAGGCCGAGGCCGCGCATGGCCGACGGCAGGCGCCGCCATTCCGACGGGTCGTCGTGCAGGCTGATCACCGTGGTGAGCAGGATGATGGCGAGCATGTCGGCGGCGAGCATGGCGGCGTACGCGGCCAGCCAGTCGCGGGGGCCGGTCATCCCGTCGACGGAGTCGGCCAGGGCGCCGAAGACGGCGATGCCGACGGTGGCCTGCAGACTGATCTGCGCGATGTTGAAGGCGAGCTTCCGGCCGCGCTGGCGCCGCAGGATTGCGAGCCCGGCGGTGGCACCGGCGGTACGGGCCACGACCACGAGCAACGGGTTCAGCATCGTCAGACCGATGACCATGGGGATCTCGGTGATGCTCATGGCGTGACCGCCGCGGCGGACGCGCACATGGATGGCGAAACCCTCGGAGAGGGCGAACATCACCAGCAGCGCCAGGAACCAGCCGAGCTGCCCGAATCCGTCGAGCAACGGCTTGTCGCCGACGGCCACGAGCACGCCGTTGAAGGCCAGCGCCGCGACGCCCAGCGCCACGGTGAGTGCCGCGACCTGCCAATCCGGCCGGGACCACCGACGCGTCATCGTCTCCTCGAATCCCTGTGCAGGCCAGTGCCTCGCTTATCGGTCGGCATCGCGCGCAACTGAGAATCCGGCCCGATCAGGCTGGAACGGCACACCGGAACAAGGCGGGACGGCGCGTCCCGTCAGCCGATCCGGACAGCCCGCCCCGGGCGACGACGAGGTTCCGAGGTGCGGGAAACCACATGGACGTCGCTTGCGGGTTCCAGGCACAGTCTGGCTGTGAACGACACCATCGCGGTACGGCACAGATCACTGACGGAAATCCGGCAAGGACTCGACCTGGTACGGCAGTCCCCCCGGGGCGCGGGCACCCTGGAACTGGCCGTGCGCCGGCCCTCCGCCGGTGCACGGGAGGTGCTGGCCCGGGCCGAACTGGACCGGGAGTACGGACTGGTCGGTGACAGCTGGAGCAGGCGGCCGAGCTCACGCACCCCCGACAACACACCACATCCCGACATGCAGCTCAACGTCATCAACTCGCGGTTCGCGGAACTGATCGCCGGCCCGGACCCCGAGGCCTGGGCGCTCGCCGGTGACCAGCTCTACGTCGACCTCGATCTGAGCTTCGACGCGCTGCCGGCCGGTTCCCGGCTGGCGATCGGCGAGCAGGCCGTCATCGAGGTGACCGAGCAGCCGCACACCGGCTGCGCCAAGTTCGCCGCCCGGTACGGGCGTGACGCCCACAAGTTCGTCTGGACCGCCGAGGCCAAGGAGCTGCGGCTGCGTGGTCTCAACGCGCGGGTGATCGCCGGCGGGACGATCGCACCCGGCGACACCGTGCGACAGATCCCCGCGTCGCCGCGATCAAGCTCTTCCGCCGGGCACGAGTGACACGTGCCGGAGGCCGGTGCGCTGACGGGGCCGCCGGCCGCCCGGCGCGCTGACCTCCTCGGCCTCAGCCTGGCGGCCTGAGCGCGCCGGGTGCCGCGTGGTGCCGGGAGCGCCCGGCACCACGCGGGTCAGCTGCCGGCGGGGGCGGGCGAGACCGGCACCTCCGGCCGGTTGCGGCCCTTGCGGACCGCGCCGGTGATCAGGTCGAGGACCAGGAAGGCCAGCAGCGGGATGCCGAGCAGCGGCAGCGCCCAGGCGATCGCGAACACGACCGGCACACCGGCGACGATGGCCCAGGCAGGCAGCTGCTGCCAGGCACCGCGGGCCGGCGCGGCGCCGGCGAGGGCACGCCGGTCGGTACGGGTGGGCCGGCGCTGCCACCACATGCGGTAACCCCAGAAGATCACCGTGATCAGGCCGATGGCCAGCGCCGCGAGCAGGATCTGGTTGAACGGGCCGAAGAGCAGACCCATGTGCGCCTGGATACCCCAGGAGCTCAGTTTGGCCAGGAACGGCCAGTCGGTGAAGGCGACCTGATCGGTGACCTTGCCGCTCGCGTCGACGGCCACACTGTCGAGGCGGACCGGCCACACGTTGTCGGTCTCGGTGACCGTCCAGGCGCTGACGTCGTCGGCGGGCGGCGTGATCTGTGCCGGGCCGTCGATCCCGGCGTTGCGGGCGCCGGTCAGGACGGTGTCGACGGCGGCCGGGTCGACAGCGGCGGGCGCCGCTGAACCGCCTTCGCTGTGGTGCCCGCCGGACTCCGCGGGCGCGGCCGCGCCGAGATCGGTGGTGACGTAGGGGCGGCTGCCCTTGACGGCGTCCAGGGCGGCGTCGAAGTTGGCGCCGGCGTAGCCGGACCAGGTGAGGCCGGTCGCGGAGAGGACGAGCAGACCGGCGGTGAGCCAGATCCCGGTGGCGGCGTGCCAGCTGCGGGAACGCCGTACGCCCTTGGCCGACAGTTCGGGGGTGAGCAGGCGGCGGGCGGTGCGGTTGCCGCGCTGGCGGCGCCACCACAGGATCACGCCGCCCAGTGCGAGGACCCACAGCCAGCTGGCGGCGAGCTCGGAGTACAACTCACCGGTCCTGCCGAGGTGCAGGTCGCGGTGGAACGTGTCGAGCCAGGTGTGCAACGGTGTCGCGGTCCACCAGGTGGTCAGCTGGCCGGTCACCTTCCCGGTGTACGGGTCGACGTACACGGTGTGGGCTAGTTCCGACTCCGGGGTCAGCTCCGGCGAGGTGAAGTCGACCTGGGTGGTGGCGTCGCCCTCGCCGACCCGTATCCCGGTCAGTGCCCCGCCGGGATGGGCGGCACGGGCCGCGGCGACCTGCTGTACGACCGGAAGTGTGGTGGTGCCGGGACTGCCGACGACCAGTTCGGTGCTGTAGACGATCTTGTCGAGGGTCGGGACCAGGGTGAACAGGAAGCCGGTCGCCGCCGCGACCAGGATGAACGGTGCGACCAGGACACCGGCGTAGAAGTGCAGGCGCAGCAGCAGCGGGCCGAGGCTGCGGGCGGACCGGGTGCGGCGTCCGGTGGGTCCGGCAGCCGCAACGGGGTCGCTGACGTCGGGGATGATGGCCATCGGCTGTCCTCGTGAGGGTCGGCGGCGCGCACGGGCACGCCGCATCCGGGGTGGCAGTCGACGCGCCGGTTCCCCGGCTGAGTCGTCGAGTGACCTCCTCTCCGTCGAGGAGGTCATCGCGATAGTCGCCGGCCGGTGCCCGGAAGTTCCCAGCAATCGTTCAGCGTGGCCGAGTGGGACGCCGCGGTGGTGGGCCGTGACCACCGGGCCGATGAGGACATACGAAGGGACCGGCACGATGTGCCGGTCCCTTCGTGGGCGGTGTTACAGCGGCGGCTGGCCGGCGACCGGTGCCGGCTTGGGCGTGGCCGGCTTCGGCGTGGCCGGCTTGGGCGTGGCCGATCGGGCCGGCTTGCCGGACACCACGGTGACCGGCTCCTCCTCCGCGGGCGCGATCGAGTGGATCTTCGCGGTGGCCTTGTCGGTGCCCGTGCTGATCAGGGCCTTCGCCTTCTCCTGGGCCTGCACCACGGTGGGGTGGGCATTGACCTTGCGGGCGGTCGCCGCGATCTGCTCGTACTTGTCGCGCCCGGCCCGCGAGCCCAGGACATAGCCGACCGCGAGTCCGGCCACCAGCTTCAACATCGCCATGAACGTGTTCTCCTGTTCGTGTTCGAAAAAATGGATCAGCGGAAACGACGCAGCCAGGCAGGCCCGGAGGGAACCAGGCGGGCTGCCGCACGCCGGCGCCGTACGACGAGGATCGTGGTACCCACGGCCGCCGCCACGGCGATCAACGCCGGCGGCACGGTCTTGCGCACCGTGGGACGGCGACTCGCCTCGGCCAGTCGCTGGGTGGTGGAACCGGCCAGCCGTGCCGTCGTCGTCGTGGCCGCGGAGACGCGCTGCCGGGCCTGGACGGCGGTGTCACTGACCGCCTGCTTCGCCCGCGTGGTGACATCGGTCTTGGCCGCCAGGGCCTCGACGGTGGCACCCAGGTCGGCGCGGGTCCGCTCGATCTCGTCGGTCAGCTGTTCCTGACCTGCCGGATTACTTGATGTGGTCATGCGTGCCGTCCTCGGTGTGCAGCGTTCTTCACGGTTTCCATGTCGGCTTCCACGCTCGCCATCGCGTCCTGCGGCAGCAGCGGGCTGGACTTGCTCAACTGCTTCTTACCAAGCATCGCGGCGATGCCCGCGGCGGCGAACACCACGATCATCACCACGAGGATGGACAGCCACAGTGGCCAGACCAGGTCGAGGGCGACGACCGCGAGAGTCAGCAGCAGGCCGATGCCGAACCACGCCAGTACGGCGGCTCCGCCGAACAGGCCGCCGCCGACCCCGGCGCGTTTGCCCTTCTCGGCAAGCTCCGCCTTGGCCAGTGCCAGCTCGTCGCGTACGAGCGTGGAGATCTGGGCCGCTGCCTGGCTCACCAGGTCGGCTGTGGAACCCGCTGTCGCGGGCCGGGGGGTTTCGCTCATCGTCACGGTTCGCACCTCCTCGCTGCCATGGGGTCGCTTTGCCCTTCCCATGAGCAGGCGAAACCGATGTCAGCCCGGGTGGCACGCGACACGCCGGCGCCGGGCCGGCCGCGGTCACCGGAAAGTGGCTGCCGGAGCCGGCGGGTGTTCAGCCGGTACGGCCCTGCAGCGTGGCCTTGATCTGACGCAGCAGCGTGTCGGCGTTGAACGGCTTGTCGATGATGGGAACGCCTTCGGGCAGCTGACGGTCGCTGTCGGCCGTGTACCCGGACATGAAGACGATGCTGATCGAGGGCCGGATGGCGACAGCCGTCTGGATGAACTTCAGAACCGGCATGCCGGGCATGATGACATCGGACAGCAGCAGGTCGAACGGCGGAGACTTCTCGTGGAGCATCTCCAGCGCCTGCTCGCGGGTCGGGGCGTCGGACACCTGGTATCCGCCGCGGGTCAGCAACCGCCGGGTGATGGCGCGGATGTCGTCGTCGTCCTCGACCACGAGGATGCGTTCGCCGTGGCCGGGGCTCGCGGTGCGGCGCGCCTCGCCCGGTGCGGCCGCCGGCGCCGGTGCGTCCGCGGCCGGCAGGTACACCGTGATCCTGGTTCCCGCGCCGGGCGCCGAGTCGACGGTGATGGCGCCGGAGGCCTCCTGGACCGCGCCGTAGACGGTCGCCAGGCCGAGTCCGGTGCCCTGGCCGGTACTGCGGGTGGTGAAGAACGGTTCGAACGCACGTCGCTGGACCTCCTCGTCCATGCCGCATCCGGTGTCGGCCACGGTGAGGGTGACGTGCCGGCCGGGGGAGGGCTGGGCGCCGAGGGCGGCGGCGGGGACCTGATCGGTCGCCGCGGTACGCAGGATCAGATGTCCTCCTTCCGGCATCGCGGCGCGCGCGTTCACCACCAGATTCATGATGATCTGTTCCAGGCGGCTCGGGTCGATGGTGACCAGTGGCAGCTCCGGGCGGAGGTCGGTCCCGAAATCGATGTCCTCGCCGATGGTCCGGCGCAGCAGCCGTTCGATCTCGCCGACGACGGCGTTCAGGTCCACCAGTTCCGGGTTGGACGGCTGCAGGCGGCTGAAGATGAGCAGCTGGCGGGTCAGGGCGGCGGCACGCCGGGCGGCGTGGTCGATGTTCTCCAGGTCGGTGCGGCACGGATGGTCGGGGCCGAGCTCTTCGAGGACGAAGTTGGTGTAGCCGCCGATCACCCCGAGGATGTTGTTGAAGTCGTGCGCCACGCCGCCGGCGAGCTGTCCGAGGGAGTCCAGCCGTTCCACCTGGTGCAGCTTGCGTTCCAGTTCACGGCGCTGTTCGGCGGCCTCGATCTGTTCGGTGATGTCGCGCAGGATGCCCTCGACGGCGATCAGGGTGCCGGCGTCGCGCACCTCGGCGAGTCGTTGCTCGGCGACCACGCGCGTGCCGTCGGGGCGGGACCAGGACAGCGTGAGCGGACTGTCCAGCGGCACCTGCCAGGAGCGCCTCATCAGTTCGCCCTCGGCCGGATCCATGATGTCGAAAAGCAGTTCCGGCCGTTCGTACAGCTGCTCCGGGCTCAGGCCGGTGAGCGTGGCGATGGCCGGGCTGATGTACTCGAGAGCCGGTGAGGGGCCGGGCACGAATCGGAACAGCACGTCGTGCAGGTTCTCCGCGACCAGCCTGAACCGTTCCTCACTGTCGTGCAGCGCCGCCTGCGCCCGCCGTCGTTCCTGACGGTCGTGGGCCTCGCGCAGTTCGCGCTGCACGGCGGGCCCGAGACGGGTGAGCTTGTCCTTGAGCACGAAGTCCTGGGCGCCGGCCCGCATCAGCGCGGTGGCCGACTCCTCGCCGATCTGACCGGAGACGACGATGAACGGAACGTCCAGGCCGGTCTCGCGCAGCAGGCGCAGCGCCGCGCCCGCGTCGAAGCGGGGCAGGCCGTTGTCGGAGATCACCACGTCCGGGGGACGGTGGCGCAGGGCCTCCGCCATCGCGTCGGCGGTCTCGACCCGCTCGTACTCGATGTCCAGCCCGGAGCGCCGCAGGCGGTTCACCACGAGAACGGCGTCGTCCTCGCTGTCCTCGATCAGCAGAAGCCGGATGACGTCGGGCTCCTCAGTCATGGAGCCGTCCCGCTGGGCGGTTCACCAGGAGCCAGTACATGCCGAGCAGGCGTACCGCGTCGAGGAACTCGTCGAAGGCGACCGGTTTGCGGACGAAGCTGTTCGCGCCGATGTCGTACGTGTTGACGATGTCGCGCTCCTCGGTCGACGTGGTGAGGATGACCACCGGCAGATATCGGGTGCGGGCGTCGGCGCGGATACTGCGTAGCACCTCCAGCCCGGTGACCTTGGGCATGTTCAGGTCCAGCAGCACCAGGGCGGGCAGCGGCACGGGCGGTTGTCCATCGGGCGGGAACAGGTAGCGCAGCGCCTCCTCGCCGTCGGTCGCGATGTCCACGGCATTGGTGATGTTGTTCTTCTTCAGGGCTCGCAGGGTGAGTGCGACGTCGTCGGGACTGTCGTCGATGATCAGGATCCGGTCGCCGACGGTCATGGCGTTCCCCTCGGGGTACTCGTCAGGTTGAAGTAGAACGTCGCACCGCGGTCCGTCTCGGCCTCGGCGTGGATGCGGCCACCGTGACGCCGTACGACGCGGGCCACGATCGCCAGCCCGATGCCGGTGCCCTCGAACTCGGAGGTGGTGTGCAGCCGCTGGAAGGCGTCGAACAGTTTGCCGGCGTACTTCATGTCGAATCCCACCCCGTTGTCGCGTACGTAGAAGTAGGTGTCGCCGGTGCGGACGACCTGGCCGATCTCGATGACCGGGTCGGGGCGTCCAGCGGTGAACTTCCAGGCGTTCGCCAGGAGGTTGTGCAGGGCCAGCCGCAGCAGGTGGGGATCGGCATCGGCGGTGAGACCCTCCGGTACGACGAGGGTGACCTCGTGATCCGGGTCTGCCGCGCGCATGTCGGCGATGATCTCCTGGCTCATCGCGGTGAGGTCCACCTCGCGGCGGTCCAGGTCGGCGCGGGTGGCGCGGGACAGGTTGAGCAGGGAGTCGATCATCCGGCCCATGCGTCCCACGTTGCGCTGCAGACGGTGCAGGTAGTCCTTGCCGACGTCGTCGAGAACGTCGGCGTAGTCCTCCAGCAGCGCGTCGCTGAACCCGTGCAGGGAGCGCAGCGGGGCGCGCAGATCGTGCGAGACGGAGTACGCGAACGCGTCCAGTTCCTTGTTCGAGGCCTCGAGTTCGGCCGTACGCTGCCGGACTCTCTGTTCGAGGTTGGCGTTGAGGTTGCGGATCTCGTCCTCGGCTCGTTTGCGTTCGGTGATGTCGGTGGAGATCCCGCACACGGCGTAGGGCCGGCCGGCGGTGTCGAGGACCGGGAACTTGACGGAGATGTACGTCCGCTCGCCGTCGATACCGTCCGCGGTCTCCTCGTACTGCACCGACTTGCCCTCGGCGGCGACCCGCAGATCGTTGGCCCGCAGCTGATCGGCGAGTTCTACGGGAAACACGCCGTGATCGGTCAGGTTGATCACCCGATCGCGGGTGACCCCGAACAGCCGCTCCCATTCCCGGTTGACGAGCAGGTACTGCCCGTTGTCGACCCGCTTCATGTAGATGTTCGACTTCGTGTTGTCGATCAGTTTCTGCAGCTGGTTGTGGCTGGCGGCCGCCTCGTCGAGCGCTTCCTGGCGAGCCTGGCCGGCTTGGCGGAGCAGGTGCAGCGCGTACAGCCCGGCACCGGCGACCAGAACGACGTGGATCCCGGCCACCGCGCCGGTTGCCCGGCCCGTCCGGCGGGTGGCGAGCAGCCAGCCCAGAGCGGAACTCGCCGCGACCACGGCGGCCAGCCCGCTGCTCAGGGCCGCCGGCGTGGTCGTCGGGTCGGTCTCTCGCCGGAGTACGCTGCTCCGCTGCGGCGTCCGTGGCGGGGCGCTGACCGTAGGCGTCGTTGACATCGCGGCCCCCCGAATGCGCCACAACTACGGTGCATCACGACGCTACCACTGTGCGTAATCAGGCCGGTCCGGATTCGGCGCCGCGGGGCGGGTGGTCGTACTCGATGCGCAGGGTCCGGTGCACCAGATCGACCAGCCGCAGCACCCCGGGATGATCCGGCGCCGACCCGTGCACGATGCCCAGGTAGGTGAGCGTGCCGCGCCGCCAGTCCAGGACTGTGCCGGGCTCCGCGAAGGTCTCCACGAAACGGATACCCGGAACCCTGCCGAGGTCGTCGAGCCCGTCGAGGCGCCGTACCGCGACCGCGTCCATGGGCGGGGTGAGAAAGTACTGGAAGGCGTGCCGCCGGTACGTCGTGGCCGCCGTGTCGCCGGTCCGCCCGAGCGCCACCGTCAGCGCCGCCCGGACCAGATCGAAGCCGCGCGCCCGCCGTACCAGGTCGGCGACATATCCGCCGAGCCGGCCGTTGACCTCGATGATCCGCGGCCCGTCCGGAGTCAGCTTGACCTCGGTGTGGGCGATACCGTGCCGGATCCCGAGAGCCACGAGGGCCGCACCGGCGAGGTGCAGCACCCGGGCGCGCATGTCCTCGCCGAGGGTGCTGGGGACCACGTACCCGGTCTCCCGCAGCGGTGGTGCGAGCGGGAACTTGCCGGTCACTTCGACGTGCCGGATCACGCCGTGCGAGATCACCGACTCCACCGAGACGTAGTCGGCCCACTCCCGGCCGGCGACCGACGGATCACCCGGCAGGAGCCGTTCGACGACGAACTCGCCGCCGCCGGGGACGGTGAAGGCCCGCAATTGTGCGGCGGCCTCCTGCCGGGTGTGCACCGTGCAGGTGCGTGCGCTCGCCGCGCCGCGACGCGGTTTGAGGACAGCCGGGAGGCCCACCGTGTCCAGGGCCGTGTCGAGGCCGGCCGGGTCCCGGACCACGCGGCACTCGGTGTGCTGCACACCCGCCTCGGCGAGGAGGCGGCGCTGCGTGTACTTGTCGGTCACCGCCGCCGCGGCGCGCCGGTCGAGGAAGCACAGGCCGAGACGTTCCGCGAGCGCGGCGGTACGGGCGATCCGGCTCTCGCTGAACGTGGTGATGCCGGCCAGGCCCGCGCAGTCCGGCGCCGCCAGGATCCGGTCGTCGGTCAGCCCGGTGATGTCGCAGACCCGGGCCAGCGTGCGGATGTCGTCGAACAGTGCACGGACGTGGGGCAGGTTCCGGTCGCAGAGGAAGACGATCTCGGCCAGGCCGCGGGCGGACGCGAGGATGCTCATCGGGGTGGCGGAGCCGAAGTCGAACACCACCGCGACCCGGGGCAGCGGGTCCGGGCCCGTCATGCCCGGCCCGATCGTGAGTCGGTGACCTCGCGGTCCGCGTCCGGCGCGGGAAAGTATCCGGAACGGCGGAAGAAGCGTACGTAGTGGTCCAGCAGTGCGGCGTCGACCGGTGGCATCGACAGACCCGACCCGGCCAGCGCCCGTTCGGCGTTGCCGCGACCGAAGCGCGGGAAGACGCTGGTGAAGTACATCTGTTTGACGACCAGACCACTGCGGGGGCAGCGGTCCACCCAGAGCGGCACGAACGGGGTGAACGGGTGGTGCGGGTTCTCGGCCACGAACTCCACCGCCCGCGACACCCACGCGTCGAACGGCAGTGTCCGGATCCGGTAGCCGTGCGAGCGCAGCACCTCGGTCATGTCGGCCAGCGTCGCCGGGCCCGGGTTGGTCAGGTGATAGGTCCGCGTCTGCCGGGTACGGGTCAGCGCGATGTGCACGATCTGCGCCGCGAGTACGTCGACCGGCACCAGATCCAGTGACATGTCGATGGCCGGGGCGAGACCCATGTCGACCATCAGCCGCAGCATCGCGCAGGTGGCGTTCTCCAGGTTCCACGCCCCGTGCGTGAGGTCGCCCGACACCTCGTACGGCCGATGGATGCCGACCGGCAGACCGTCGCGTGCCGCATGGCCGAGCACCGCCTCGGCCACCCATTTCGTCTCGGTGTAGCCCATGAACAGCAGCTCGGGGTGGGCCAGGGGGGTGTCCTCGGTGACCTCGCGCACCCCGGCGGCCCCGAACCCGGCCAGCACCGCGAGCGTCGACACGAAGTGCACCGGAACGCCCCGCGGCGTCGCCAGCCGCACGATCTCCCGGGTGCCGCCGACCGTGACCGGGGCGAGCTGGGAGTACGGGTAGACGAAGTTGACGTAGGCGCCGGCGTGCAGGATCAGGTCCACCCGTGCGGCCAGCTCGTCGAAGACCGCGGCCGGCAGCCCGAGGCCCGGGCGTCCGAGGTCGCCGGGCACGGGCCGGACGCGGTCGGCAGGAAGATCGCCGAGCCCGTAGCGGTGCTGTCCCTCGGCCAGCCGCTGCCGGGCCGCGTCCTCGCCGGCGGCCCGGACCAGGCAGTGGATTGTCGCCTCGGTGGTGTCCAGCAGGCGGCGCAGCAGGTAGCCGCCGAGGAATCCGGTGGCGCCGGTCAGCAGGATCGAACCACCCGCCAGCCGTAGCGGGGCGGTGGGTTCGTCGTCGTCGGCCGGTGTCCGGGGGCGCGCCACCACCGCCGCGGTCCCGGCGCTCTCGCGGCGGAAGTCGGCGTCCAGCACGGCGGCGTCCCGGTCGATCAGGCCGGTGCGGGCCTCCTGCACGGCGGCGGCACAGGCGGACAGGCGTGGATCGGCCAGCAGCCGCGACGTCAGGAACCGGCTCTGCGAGCGATCGACACCGAACATCGTCTGCAGCCGTACGAACAGACGTGCCGCCAGCAGCGAGTTGCCGCCCAGATCGAAGAAGCCGTCGTCGAGGCCGACCTCGGCCGGATCGAGGTCGAGAACCTCCGCCCACAGCCGGGCCACCCCCACCTCGGTCGGTGTCCGCGGCCGGGGGCCCGCCGGGGACGCGCGGCCGGGGCCGTCCGAGCCGGTCCCCAGCGCGGCGAGGGCGGCCCGGTCGACCTTCCCGGTACCGGCCAGCGGCAGGTGGTGCACCGGGACCAGCCGTGCGGGCAGCATGAAGCGGGGGAGCCGCGCGGCGAGGAACGCCCGGATCGCGGGCAGCGGGTCGTCGTCCGGCCGGGCCGGGCGGACCGGCTGGAAGTAGGCGACGATCGCCCGGGTGTCCGGATCGTCACCGGTGACCACGACCGCCGCGGCGGCGACGTCGTCCGCGGCGGCGAGCACCGCCTCGATCTCGTCCAGCTCCACCCGGAAACCGCGGATCTTGAGCATCCGGTCCCGGCGGCCGAGGAAGTCGATGGTGCCGTCGGGCAGCCACCGGGCCCGGTCGCCGGTACGGAACAGGCGGGCACCCGGCCGCCCGGAGAACCGGTCCGGTACGAATCTCGCCGCCGTCGCCGCGGGATCGTTGAGGTATCCCAGCGCCACCCCGTCGCCGCCGACCCACAGTTCCCCCTCGGCGCCGACCGGCACCGGCTCGCCGTCGTCGCCGACGATGTGGCAGGTCGAGTTGGCGATCGGACGCCCGATCGGGATGCGTACGGTCCCGGCGGGAACCTCGGTGATGTGATGGACGGCCGAGAACGTGGTGTTCTCCGTCGGCCCGTACCCGTTGAGCATCCGGCTCGGCGGCCCGCTCGCCAGCACCGAACCCACCAGCGCCGGATCGAGCACGTCACCACCGGCGATCAGGCAGCGCAACCCGCCGAACATCCCCGGCCGGGCGCGTGCGCACTGGTGGAACACCCCGGCCGTCAGCCAGGCCACCGTGATCCGCTCCCGGGTGAACAACTCCGCCAGCCGGGCCGGATCCAGCAGTGTGGGGTGGTCGACGATCACCAGCCGGGCGCCGTTGAGCAGCGCGCCCCAGATCTCGAACACGGAGGCGTCGAACGCCGGATGGCCGGTGTGCGACACCCGGTCACCGGCGCTGATCCGCAGGTCGTCGTCGCCGAGGACGAGCCGGGCCACGGCACGGTGGGGGACCGCGACGGCCTTCGGAACCCCGGTCGACCCGGAGGTGAACATGACGTACGCCGGATCACCGCCACCGGTCGCGGGCCTCGGCGGTGGTGGACCCTCGCGATGGGCCGCGACCGGGATCGAGGCCACCTCCGGCAGCAGACCGTCGGCTCCCGGTAACCGGAGCACCTGCCGGATGCCGATCTGCTCGATCAGGGTCCGCAGCCGGCCGGCCGGATCCGTGGAGTCCAGCGGGACGTAGACGCCGCCCGCCCGCAGGATGGCGAGCATCCCGGCCGGTGCCTCGAGACACCGCTCGCCCAGCAGGCCCACCCGGTCACCGGCCCGCACGCCGGTCTCGGCCAGCCGGGTCGCGAGCGCGCCGGACCAGCGATCCAGCTCCGCGTACGTGACCCGGCGGCCGCCCTCGGCCAGAGCTGTCGCGTCAGCGTGCTCCGCCACCTGCCTGGCGAACAGGTCCACGATCGAGGAGTCACCGGGATAGCCGGTCGCCCGGCCCGACCACCCGGCCGGTGGCAACTCCGCGCCGGATCCGTCATCCACCATGGTCACACCCCGATCTCGCCTGCAGACGGGTCGACGGCCTCCGTATCGGCCCTGTCTCCATCGTGAAGGCTCATACCGGGATTAAGTAGTCAAGTACTTCGATCGGCACATTCTGGCGCCGCGGCCGTCCACGCCGGGTGCGCGGCGGGCCGTGCCGCCGCGCACCCGGCCCCCGATCAGTAGACGGCCACGACTCAGCACGGCGGCGTCAGCAGCCCGCGGCCCGCCGCCCGCAGACCGGCCTGGAACCGGCTGCGCGCGCCCAGCCGCACCATCAGCGCCGACATCATCCGGCGCACCGTGCGAACCGAGACGCCGAGCCGGGCCGCCGCCGACTCGTCGGTGTGGCCGGCCGACATCAGCGCGAGCAGCTCCCGCTCCCGGCCACCGGCGCCGTCGTCACCGGACAGCGGGAGAGCGCCGTCCCACAGCCGTTCGAACAGTGCCACCGCGCCGGCGACCACACCGGTGAGCGTCACCAGCGCGACGCCGTCGGCGGGCCGGGCCGCCGGGAACAGGGCGACCGCCGCGTCGATCACGGCCGTTGCGGCCGGCACCACCGGCACGGTACGGACCTCCACGTCCCCGGCCAGGCAGCCGAACCGGCGGCACACCGCCGGACGGTCGCGGGCGCTGTCGGGCAGCAGCACCCGGTACCGCACACCCCGGCGCAGGTTGTCGCGGTCGGCGCGGCCCAGCGTGCCGTCCGCGCCGTACCAGCCGGCGATCAGCACCTCCCGGGTGGCGGCCGCCAGTGCGGCGTCGACCGACGCGGGAGCGGTGAGCACGGTTGCGGCATCGCGCCGAGCTGCGCGTTGACCCGGCGCTGACCGGGCCGTCACCGGCGTCACCAGCATGGTCGGCATGGCATTCCTCCTTCGCTACGCCGCGCCGGAACCGGCCGGTGGCGTGCTTCCGATCCGGGTCGGGGTGCGGCAGCTGACCCCCGTGGTGACCGACGGTGTGCGCGGCTGGCTGCGCTGCGACCCGCGCCTGCTGCCGGTCGGGCCGGGGGACGGAACCGACGTGGTGGTTCTGGACCCGCACGGCGGCCCGCCGGGCCTGGTAGGTGACGTGTGCCGTTCCGGCAACCGGGTGGTCGCCTTCGCCCCGGCCGGGAACTCCTGCCGGGCCGGTGTCGGGGCGACCGGTCCGTGCCCCACCGGCGCTGACGCCTGCGTCGGCCAGGATCAGGGCCGGCTGGCCCTGATCGCGGCGATCCTGACGGTCACCGGTGCCGACGGTGCGGCCGCCCACGCCGCGCCACGACTGTCCGGGCGGGAGCGGACCGCGCTGGTGTGGTGGCTGCGGTCGCTGACCAAGGCCTCGGTCGCCCGCCGGATGGGCATCTCGCCGCACACTGTCGACATGTACATCAAACGGGTCCGGGCCAAGTACGCCGCCGCCGGCTGGCTGCTGCCGACCAAGGCCGACCTGCTGGCCCGCGCCGTCGAGGACGGACTGGTCGGGCCGGAGGATCTGCTCGAGATCCGCCGGCCCGGCCCGGTCAGCCGGTGACGGCGTACACCCGGGCCCAGTCCATCTCGAAGACGGCCGGCTGCATGGAGCCGCCGAAGAAGTTGTCGAGCTGGATGGTCTGGAACATCGGCCCCGGCGCGCACTGCACACAGTCCCGGCTGAACGAGAACCACTCGACACCGTCGATGTAACCCTTCAGGTGCTGCCGGGTCCACTCGAAGCCGAAGTTGTGCCACTGGGTCAGGTCGACGCCGCACTTCTCGGCGTGCTCCTGGGTGCGCGGCTGATGGTTGGGGTAGTGCAGGAACGCCCCCGCACACTGCTCGCCCGGCGCGCTGTTCTCCAGGTAGTCGTACTCCGCGCCTTCCGGCCATTCGTTCGACTCCGGCCAGGTGATCAGCACCGGGTGGTACTGCCGGCCGTTGTTCGCCCCGGTCGCCTGGGACCGGGCCCGGACCTCCCACCGGCCGTACTTCTGCGACAGCGTGCTGCCCAGCCAGCCGGTGTCACCGTCGGCCTCACCGGTCATCCGCAGGATCCCGCCGAGCACCCGGCTGTTCGCGTCGCAGCGGCGCCCGTTGCCGTTGTGGCCGTTCATGCACTGGCCCACCCCGTCGCCGGCCAGCTCCCACTTGGTGCGGTCCGGTACGGCCGGCGCCGCCGCGCTGCCGTAGTCGAACTCGTCGGAGGCGGGCAGCGGCGTTCCCCAGCCGAACCGGCTCGCCGCCGTGTCACCGGCCGGTGTGGTCGGCGGCGGTGTCGTCGGCTGCGGGTTCTGCCCGCCCTCACCGGCCGGCCGGTAGTCGCAGGCCGTCGCCGCCCAGGTCAGGCCGGCCGGTCCGGCGATCCGGGCGGTCACGTTGGCGCGTGCCGCCCCGGCCGGTGCGGTGAAGTCGCCGGCGACGCGGGTCCACTGCTCGGCCGTGGTGACCGGCACCGCCGACTCGGTGCCGTTGACGTGCCCGAGGTAGCCGCCCGCGGCGTTGTACCAGTCGACCTGCATGCGGGCCTGCACCGTGGCGGCGCTGCCGGACACCCAGGTGTCCATGGCGAAACGCCACTGCTCGCCGGCCGACACGTCCTTCTGCGGCAGGTACATCTCCGGGTTGGCGCCGTTCGCGGCCGGCTGCACGTATGCGTGGTCGGCCACCACGTGCGCCCCCACCGCGACCCGGGAACCGGCGGCGCCGGTGTTGTGCCGGCCCCACCCGGTGAGGTCGCGTTCCAGTACCGGGTTGGCGCACGTACCGATCACCGTGCCGGTCCGCGCCGCCAGTGCTCCGGCCGCCACCGCCGCGGTCCCGGCGCCCAGGGCGAACGCGGCGACTGCCGCGCAGATGGCGGTCGTCCGCCGATTCCACGATCGCATCGTGTCTCCTGTCGTTGGTTCGATTCCCTTTCGGTTCTAGGAGCAGCGGCGACCGGGCGCACGACCCCTGATCAGGGACGCCACCGGCGAACTTGGGTCAACACGGGGTGAAGGGGCAGGTCGAGCCGTCGTTCCGGCGGCCTAGAATTATCGATGAAGGCCGATGCGAGGGGGAGATGTGGCACAGGATGAACCGGTCTTCGCGGCTCTGGGGCCGCTGACCGTGCTCGATCCGGGTGGAGCATCGGACCCGCTGCCGCCCGGCAAACGCCGGAGCCTGCTGGCCGTCCTGCTGCGCCACCGCAACACGTGGGTGCCGGTCGAGGAACTGGCCGGCGCGCTCTGGGACCGCACCGGCTATCCCAGTTCGATCAGCGGCAGCCTCAAGACCTATGTGCACCAGCTGCGCAAGCTCCTCCCGGACGACTCCGGCGGCGAGCGGCTGGCCGGCGGGCGGGGCGCGTACCGGCTCGCCGTACGCCCCGGGGAGCTCGACCTCGATCTGTTCGAGAGCCTGGTGAACGAGGGCGTCGAGGCGCTCGCCGGCGGCCGTCCCGCCGACGCGGTCGCCCGGCAGCGGCGGGCGCTGGGGCTGTGGCGCGGGCTTCCGGACGAGGACATCGTCGACGTGGTCACCGCCCGGCACCTCGAGGAGATGCGGTGGACGGCCCGGTACTGCCAGGCGGACGCCCTCATCGAGCAGGGCGACGCCGCTGAGGCGATCGTGGTGCTGCGCGCGGCGCTCGGCGACGACCCGCTGCGCGAGCTGGTCTGGGAACGGCTGATGCTGGCCCAGCGGGCGGCCGGCTGGCAGGTCGACGCGCTGGCCAGCTATGAACAGGCGCGGGCCACGCTGCTGGAGAAGTTCGGCGCCGAACCGGGCCGCCGGCTGCAGGAGATCTACCGGACGCTGCTCTCCGACACCGCGGCGGCGCCCGCGAAGCCGGCGGTCACGCCCACGGCGCCGGTGGTCGTACCTGTGGCCTCGGCGGTCGCGCATTCGGCCTCGGTGGTCGCACCTTCCGCGCCGGCCGGCGGATCCGATGTCGTACGCCCGGAGCCCGCGGCCGTCGCGTCGCCTGCCCGCCGGTGGTCGCGTGCCCTGTTCGCCGGCCTGCTGGTGGCGCTGCTGGCCTCGCTGAGCGGATCGTCGGTGCCACGGCCGGCCCGGGACGTGCCCGCCCTGACCACGGCGAGCCGGCCGCGCGTGCTGTTCGGCCTCGGCCCCAACGTGATCGAGGCCGAACGCTCACCGCTGGTGCCGTCCGGCATCGGCATGATGACCACCTGGTACCACGGCCCGAAACAGCTGAATCAGATGGAGGGCTGGCGCAACGACGTCATCCCGCGGATCTACCGGTCCGGGCGGGCGATGCACGTGGTGGTCGCCACCTGGGAGGAGGGCACGTCGATCGAGACCTCGCGTGGCCGTGCCTGCGGGCAGCCGTACCCGCTGTCGGCCGAATTCCTGCCCGACATGCGCCGCCTGGCGCGGGCCTTCGCCGGACGCCCCGACGGGCCGCCGCTGTACATCTCGATGTTCCACGGGCTGCAGAAGCTGGCCTGCGCGAACACCGGTTACCTGGCGGACCCGGCCACCACGCTGTACTACCAGGCCCTGAAGGACCGGTACTTCGAGGTCCTGAAACTGTTCCACGAGGAGGCCCCGAACGCGCGGGTGGCGCTCAACTGGGACGGCTGGACCGCGTCGTACGACGAGCCCGGCATCGGCGCCGGCATGTCGATGTTCCAGTACTTCGTGGAGGCGATGAGCGCCTCGGACTTCCAGAGCTTCAACGCCTTCGAGAAGAAGGGCAACGCCGAGGACATCCGGCAGATGGTCGAAGTGCTCGGTGCGTACGGCCCGGTCATGTGCGCCTACTTCGGGCCGCACGAAGACCCGGTCGATGTGTACGAGACCGACCTGCGGGCCACCTTCACCCCGGCGGCGCTGTCCGGACTGGTGGCCGACGGGCTGTTCGCGTTCAGCTTCCGCGACGACGACCTGCTGCGGGCCTCCCCGTCCACGATGACGATGGCCACCCAGGTGGTCCGGGACTACGGCCATCTGCCGCCACGCGGCTGACACGCCCCGCCCCCGTGATCCGCCGCGCCGGGGACCGATCTGGTTCCCGGCGCGGCGTGGCGATGGTCAGTCGGCGGTCGTGCAGTCCGTGCCGTCGAGGCGGAAGTCCGTGGGCCGGTTGTTGGCGCCGGTGTAGGTGGCCTGCAGACCGAACGTGACCGAGGCGCCGGTCGACAGGGAGCCGTTCCAGGAGGCGTTACGTGCCGTCACCGCGGTGCCGGACTGGCTGACCGTGGCGTTCCACGCGTTGGTGACCCGCTGGTTGCCGGGGAACGTGAAGGCGAGCGTCCAGGACGTCCGGGCCGCGCCGAGGTTGGTGACGGCGACGTTCGCGGTGAAGCCGCTGCCCCACTGGTCGGCGGTCCACCGCACCGAGCACGCCGTGGCCGGCGGGGACACCGACGTGGAGACGGACGGCGACGGCGAGGCGGACGGCGGTGTGCTGGGGGAGCCGAGCGGCGGGAACCGCAGGATCCGGTCGTCGTCGGCCGCCGGAGTGCCGCGGCCGTCGCGGTTGCTGGTGGTGACCCACAGCGCCCCGTCGGGCGCGCGTTCCACGGTGCGCAGCCGGCCGTACCGGCCCTGCAGCAACGCGACCGGTGTGCCCGCGCCGCCGGCGCCGTCGAGCGGCACCGACCACAGGCGCTGGCCGCGCAGCGCCGCGACGTACAACGTCCGGCCGTCGATGGTGGCGCCGCTCGGTGACGCCTCGGCGGTGGTCCACACCACGATCGGGTTACGGAAACGGGTGTCGTTGCTGCGCCCCTCGACCGTCGGCCAGCCGTAGTTGGCGCCGGCGACGATCTGGTTGACCTCGTCCCAGGTGTTCTGGCCGAACTCGGAGGCGTACAGCCTGCCCTGCGCGTCCCAGGCCAGACCCTGCGGGTTGCGGTGACCGAGGCTGTAGACAAGCGATCCGGGGAACGGGTTACCGGTGGCGGGCACACCACCGTCGGGGCGCATCCGCAGGATCTTGCCGTTGAGACTCTGCTGGTTCTGGGCGTTCGACGTCACGGCCGCGTCACCGACGGCGGCGTACAGCATCCCGTCCGGGCCGAACGCGATGCGCCCGCCGTCGTGGATGCTCGCCCTGGCGAGCCCGCTGAGCACCACCTGCTGGGTCTGCGGCGTGTTCAGCCGGAACCGGACGATCCGGTTGTCGGTGGCCGAGGTGAAGTAGACGTACACCAGATTGTCCTGCGCGAAGGTGGGGGACACCGCCAGGCCGAGCAGGCCCGCCTCACCGGTGGCGCTAACGCCGGCGATGGTGGTGACGGTGACCGGCGCGGCGCCGGGGCGCACACGCAGCACGCGGGCGCTGTTGCGTTCGGCGACCAGCGCGCTGCCGTCGGGCAGGAAGCCGAGGCCCCACGGGACGGTCAGCCCGGTCGCAACCGTCTGCGGATTGGTCAGGTCGGGTTCGAGAGCCGCAGCCGGCGGGCCCGCCGCGACCACGGCGACACCCAGGGTGAGCGCGGCGAACGCGCTGCACGCGGCGATCGTACGGCGCATGGGCACCTCCAGATCGAATAGACGGATTTCAATGTACGCGCGTGCTGGGAGCGCGTCCAAACGAAGGCCGTCCGCTCGGGTCCCGGTGGCCGCATCCGGCCAGCGAGAGTCATGGGAGGCGGATGTCCGGATAGCGTCGCGTCACCAAGCCACCACAGCTCCCGCGCTGGAACCTTCGGCGGTAACGGGAGTTCCCACAAGCGCGAGCCGGCTCCACACAGGAGGACTCCCATGACCATCTTCACGAAGCGCACCGCCACCTCGACGCTCGGCGCACTTGCCGTATTCGGGCTCGCCGGTTCGCTGCTCACCGGCGCCGCAGCGAGCGCCGGCCCGCCGACCGGCCGCCCGGCCGCTGCCGCACCGGCCCAGGCTGCCGCGCAGAACCTGGCGCCGGCCTGCTGGACCAGCGTGTCCCAGCCGGGAGGGAAGGGAAACACGATCTACGTCACCTACCGGAACTGCGGCAATGTGGCGCACCGGGTGACGGTCAGCTCGTCGGCAGTCAACGGCAGCGGAACGTTCACCTATGTCGGCTGGTGTGTGTCGGTCCCGGCCGGTGACTATCACATTCGCGAGGTCACCCGGGAACAGTTTCCCGGCATCGACACCCACCGCTACACCATGACCAACTGCCTCTGACAGGCTTGCCGGCGAGCTGTCGAGGTGCCTGGCGGCCATCTTACGAACGCCGGCGGTCGGCCTGCCGTCCACCGGTGGCGCCGGAAGTGATCGTCGGTGGGGATGTTGCCGCCGGCAGCCGGCATCGCGTCAGGCGGGGTTGACCGCGGTCGTCTCGCCGGTGGGTGTGGCGTCGAGGGCGTCGCCGAGCAGGACTCGCAGGGCGTGGGCGTGTTCGTTGAGGGCGTTGCGGCCGGTGTCGGTGAGTCTTGCGGTGGCGCGGCGGCCGGTGCGGCGCACCTCGACGTAGCCGGCGTCCTGCAGGGTGGTCAGTTGCTTACTGAGGGCGGAGTCGCTGAGCCCGGTGGCCTCGCGGAGGTAGCTGAAGTCCGCGTGTGCCGCCGGGGCCAGCAGGGACACGAGGGACAGCCGCACCGGGAAGTGCAGCAGTTCGTTGAAGCCGGCCGGTCGGGCGCTGGTCATGCCGGGTTCCGGGGGGCGCTCGCGGCGGCCTGGGTGGGTCCCATGGCGGCGACCCACACCACGGCGGCAGCGAGGCCCGCGAGGGTGCCGTCGGCGGGGACGTCGTACAGGCGCAGCAGTGTGCCCACGCCGATGAGTGTGGTGAGCACGGCCAAGCTGAACAGGACCATCGGCGTCCAGCGCTGGGCGCGGAGGCGTAGCCGCACGCCGGTGAAGCGTTCCAGCGCGAAGGCGAGGCCGATCAGTGCGACGAGAGCGGTCAGAGTCATCGCGGTGCCCCGCCATCCAGCTACGTCGTGGCTGGCCGAGGTCAATGCCAGCGCGGCCGCCGTGCCGAACTTGAACCAGGCCGGGACCCGGCGAGGGCTGCCTTGGCGCAAGGTCTGCTGCTGGCGCTCGTTGATCTCGGTGAGAGCTTGTGCGGCCTGGGTAGCGTCCATGTGAAGAATTCCTTCCTTGGAGGAAAGTGTTGCCGATGAGGCAACTATCGCAGACTCTTTCCCGGAAGGCAACAGTGGGCCTCGGGACTCCCCGAACCCTTCGCCGCACGGGGCAAGGCCGGGTCGCGCCCGGCGTCCGCGCTCTCCTGCAGGCCCTGGGTGGCTTGCACGCGTCGGACACGACGCCGCTGCGCTCCGGGAGCGCAGCGGCGTCGCCGACCGGCCTTCACTGTGGGCGCTGCCGCAGGATCAGCGCGCCGTGATGGTGGTCGGATCCGCCGGCTTGCCGGCTTCGGGGGTGTCACCGGTGCCGGTCGTGGTGGTGCCGCGAGTACTGCGCAGGCTCCAGGCGATCGACACGGCGATGGTGACGACGATGACGCCCAGAGTGACCGGGATGGGCAGCTTGCCGACCGGGGTCTCGGACAGGATCAGCTTGACGCCGGCGAAGGCGAGCAGTACGGCCAGGCCGTAGTGCAGGTGCACGAACCGGCGCAGTAGCCCGGCGAGGCAGAAGTAGAGACTGCGGAGGCCGAGGATGGCGAACGCGTTGGCGGTCCAGACGATGAACGTGCTGGTGGTGATGGCCAGGATCGCGGCAACCGAGTCGATGGCGAAGATCAGGTCGGTGGTCTCGACCGCGATGAGTACGACGAACAGGAGGGTGGCCACCCTTCTGCCGTCGACCCGGGTGAAGAACCTGTCGCGGTGGTAGTCGGCGTCGGTCGGAATGACCTTGCGGACGAGGCGGACGACCGGGTTGCGGTCCGGCGGGGTCTGCTCGTCGTGGCGGAACGCCATCCGGTAGCCGGTGTAGATCAGGAACGCGCCGAACACGTACGCGGTCCAGAAGAACGTCTCCAGCAGTTCCGCGCCGACGAAGATGAACACCAGCCGGAACACCAGGGCACCGATCACTCCCCAGAACAGGACCTTGTGCTGGAGGGCGGCCGGCACCGCGAAGTAGCTGAAGATCAGCGCGAAGACGAAGACGTTGTCGATCGACAGCGCCTTCTCGATCAGGTAGCCGGCGTAGTAGGTGCCGGCCACGTCGCCGCCCTGCCAGGCCCACAGAACGACGCCGAAGAGCAGGCCGGCCGCGATCCAGATGCCGGACCAGGCCACGGCCTCACGGAAGCCGATGACGTGGTTGTCGCGGTGCAGGAACAGGTCGATCGCGAGCATGCCGGCGATTGCCAGCATGAGCAGAGCCCAGATCCACCAGGACGCGGACATGGTGAGGGAGACCTTTCGTCCCGGCCGGCCTCCACGGGGGAATAGGCCGGCGCTGCTGGACGAAGGTCTCCCCGGGCCACTGAAACAGCGGCTGCGTCGCCGGAACCCGGATGGGCCGGGCACGTATTGACGGCGGCGCGTGGATCGTCGGGTACTCCCCTCGAACTGCGATCGAGTATTCACGAAGCTTCGTTCGTACGTCAAGGAACAGCAGTTGGAAAATACGATGTCGTTTTCGTGTCTCGGGGGGCGTATATTGGCGGGAGGTCTAGCCAGGAACGGATGCGCCGATGTCTGCGACAGCCCCACCGAGCACCGCATCCGCGGCGAAGGGGTGGACATTCCTCACCAACCACGCCCACGTACTGCTGGCCATCGCCCGCGAACCGACGACTCGGCTGCGCGACGTAGCCACCACGGTCGGCATCACCGAACGAGCCGCACAGGCCATCGTCGCCGACCTCGAAGCCGCCGGTTACCTGCACCGGGAACGAGTCGGACGGCGCAACCAGTACACGATCAACACTGCCGGCCGTTTCCGTCATCCGGTCGAAGCGGACCACCACATCGGCGACCTCATCCGCCTGTTCACCGAACCGCTGCAAGCATGATCTGCTGAAGCTGAACAGCCTCGCAGATCTCGGTTGGCCATCATGGGTGCCGATCGTGGTGGGCCGGGACCGCTCACTCACTCTCAGGCTGCCGGTCCCCGGACGGGGGATCGCTGGACGGTGAGCACCTCATGCAATCGCGCCAGCGGTGCCGGGCGGGCGAAATGGTAACCCTGGGCGAGGTGGCACCCGACCTCGCGTAGCCGCTGTGCCTGTGCCTCGGTCTCCACCGCCTCGGCCAGCGTGCACAGATCCAGGCTCCGGCCGAGTTCGAGGATCGTGCGTACGAAGGCGATCTCCCGCGGGCTGCCGACCTCGATCTGCTGGGAGGTGAACGAGCCGTCCATCTTCAAGATGTCGACCGGTAGTTCCCGCAGGGAGGCCAGCGAGGAGTAGCCGGTGCCGAAGTCGTCGATGGCAGTCCGGCGGCGCCTGGTCGCCGTTGAACCGAGCGGCGTAGAAGACGGTGTCGGTCACCGCCCACCCGTGCTCTCGCGGGCGCGGCGGTGGACGCCCGCCGATCGCACCACGCGGGTCGCGAAGGTATGCGGACCGGCGCAGAAGTCCCTCAAGCCTCACCGTCTGCTGCCGATATGACGGAACGAACCGGCGTGCCGCGACCGCGGCGGATGCCGGCGCCGGATCGGTCGCGGAGCGGGAGCGAGGGTCGGATGCGTGCAGGGCACATATGGCTCGGCACCGCCGGGTATGCCAGCAGCAGCGAATCATGAGCCGGCAACGTCTGGGCGTCGCTGTTCCCGCGGGTGCGGCCGCGGTCGTCCTGGTCCTGTCGAGCTGGTTCACGCTGACCTCCGCAGGCGCACGGCTACAGACGCTGAGCTGCTGGTTCGCCGTCGCGGTCTTCGCCTCGATGATGTCGTACTTCGCCTTTCGTGCGAGCCGCCGGATGCACGCGACCGATATGCGCCGCCGATTCTGGACGGCCTTCGGCGTGGCGGGCGTGACCTTCGCCCTCGGGGAGTGGGCACAACTGGCCACAGCCATCGCGGCGCCCCTGTCGATGGGCGCGCTGACCGGCACCGGGCTCGCCCGAACGATCGCGCTGGGCGCGGGCTGCATGGTGCTCATCGTGGTGGTGCTGACCTATCCGATCCCGCACCGGTCACCCCGCGATCGGGTCTGCTATCTGCTCGATCTGGCGACAGTGGTGGTCGCCGCCGGAACCTACGGCCTTTACTGGACCGTGGTGACCACCACCGGGAACAACCGGACGCTGCTGGCTGACGATCTGGTCGCCGTGACCGCCATACCGATCGTCGCCATGCTGACGGCGTTCTCCGTCGGGCGGCTGTACCTCAGCAGGGTCGCACCCTTCACCTGGGCGATCGGCATTCTCGGCCCGATCGCCGCGGTCGTCGAGGCGCTTTCTCGAGTGCTCGGGCCGCAGCTGGTCCTCACCGGCCGGCCGGGCGTCATCTTCACGATGACCGTCGGATCGCACTCGTTGCTCATGATCGCCGCCTGGGCGCAGAACCGGTCGGCGGGAAGTGCGCGGGAACAACGCCGCGCCAGACGGCGGCTTCCGTTCAGCCTGCTGCCGTACGTGGCGCTCTGGACGACCTTCGCGCTGCTCGTGTTCACCCTGGCCGTCAAGGCCTCAGGTCTGCGCCTGTGGGTCGCTGTCGCCGGCCTGGGAGTCATCACCGGCGTGGTGGTGGTCCGGCAGCTGACCTCGTTCATCGCCAACAACGAACTGCTCCTCGAACGTGACGCGCTGGCGGCCCGGTTGCACACCATGGCCTTCACCGACAGCCTCACCGGCCTGGCCAACAGGGCCCAGTTCCTGGAACGCCTCGACGAGGCGTTGTGCCGTGGAGACGGCGAGGTCGGGGTTCTCCTCATCGACCTTGACGACTTCAAGCCGGTCAATGACACGTACGGGCACGCCGCCGGGGACACGGTGCTGATCGGCGCCGCGGCACGGTTGCGAGCCGGTGCCCGTACGGCCGATGTGATCGCTCGTCTCGGCGGCGACGAATTCGCCGTGCTGATCGAGCAGGCGCGGCCCGACGACGTCGCGGAGGTCGCCGACCGGATCGTCGAGGCGCTCGGCGAACCCTGTGAATTGAGTGCCGGCGAACTGGTACGCGTCCGAGCCAGCATCGGCGTCGCGATCACGAGCACGGAGAACAGGGACGCCACTGTCCTGCTGCACAGGGCGGACGAAGCCATGTACGCCGCCAAGAGCGCCGGCAAGGGATCCTTCCGGCTGGCCCAACTCGCCTGACACCGGGCAGGCGTCGATATGATCGTTGTTCCACGGCCGTGCGACGATCCGGCTGACGAGGGACGGCGGTTGGCGTGTTCGCGCTGGTGGTTCGCTTCGATTGCCGGGATGAGGCCGCCGCCGCGCGCTTCGACGAGTTGACGGCGGCCGCCGTCGAGCAGATCACCGAGCGTGAGCCCGGCACCCTGGTGTACGCCACCTCGGCCGTCGAGGGCGAGCCGCTGGCCCGGGTCTTCTACGAGGTCTACCGGGACCGTGACGCTTTCCAGGCGCACGAGGACGCCGAACACGTCCGGCGCTTCCACGAGGCGAAGGACCCGCTGCTGACCGCCACACGCGTGGAGTTCCTGCGCCCGGGCCCGGCCAAGCGGTGAGCGCGGTGCGACGGCCCGGGGCGTGTGTGCGGTAGGCGCTCCTCCCACCTCCTTGGAGCGGAACGGCAGCCGCGGCATGATGTTTGACAGATCGACAATCATGGGGACATGCGCGCTTCCCGTACCCCGCCCGATGGGTATGTCCAGGCAGGATCTGTAACGTTGCGGGGCAACCGGCGCCTGCTCCTGTGGATGAATGTGACGAGCGTGCCCGGACTGATCATCGCGGGCTACGGGTTCGCTGCGCTCGCCTCAGTGATCCGGCCCGAGCTCTTCGATGACTTCATCTCCTGGTTGTCCACCTCGTGGTCCAGCTCTGCGCCCGCTTCGATGACCTTCATTGTCGCGCTGTTCGGTCTGCTGCTCATGCCCTTCGTGGTTCTTGTGCTGCATGAGGCCGTGCATGGCCTCGCGTTCTGGCTGTACACCGGGACGCGCCCGGAATTCGGGTACCGGGGCTGGTACGCGTACGCGGCGGCTCCCGGCTGGTACCTGGGCCGCAACCAGTACCTCGTGGTGGGCCTGGCGCCGTTGGTGGGCATCTCCGTGACGGCCATCGTGCTGGTTCCCGCGCTTCCCGCGCCGCTGGCCATCGTGGTCCTGTTCGGTGCCGCTCTCAACGCCGCCAGTGCCACAGGTGACCTCTACCTGTGCGCCCGGATCATCACGACGCCCGCTGCGGCCGTCATCGAGGATCGCCACGACGGCATCACGTGGCTGGTGCCCGTCGCGGTGGCATCCCGCATTCCCGTGCGGCGCGTCGACCGGAAGCCCGAACGCACCAGTCGAAGGAAATCGCTGTAGGCGCCGAGCGAACGGCGGATGCCTGAAGTCCTCAGCCCGGAGTCCGGGGCGCCGATCACATGTCCGTGCAGCTCGCCCTGGTGCTTCTCTACGCGTTCGCCGCAGTCGCCGCGCTCGCGCCCGCCAGGGCCTCGTGGCGTCGCCGGACGGTCACGCCGCTCGCCGCGCCGCTCAGCTTGATCCTGGTCGGCATCGGTGAGTGGGCGGCGGCGCAGGCGCTGTCGGTCGCCGTGCCGCAACTGGCGATGCAGGTCGCCTTCAGTTACGCGATCTTCCCCGGCGTCAGCCTGGTGGTGGCGGGGTTCTACTGGCAGAGTCGCGTATACGCCGGTTACCGGTCCAGGCCGACCCGGCGGACAGTGTTGCTGCTCGGGATCGAGCCGGTGCTCGTCTCGCTGACGGCCGCCACCAACGGCTGGCACGGGCTGTTCTTCACCTCTGTCGAGGCCGGTGCGGCCGGCACGCTGCACCTGCACCCCGGCCCTCTGTACTGGGTCCATAGCGCTTACAGCTACCTGCTGATCAGCACCGGCACGCTGCTGGTGATCCGGGCGATGCTACGCACGGTCGCCGGTCAGCGCCGCGCGTTCACCTGTTTTCTGCTGGGCGGTCTCGCACCGACGGTGGCCAACCTGGTGACGTTGTTCAGCAACCAGGGCGCGTTGAAGTTGGACCTGACGTCGGTGGCGTTCCTGGTCACCGCCGGGGTGTGGTGGTGGACCGAGCGCACCGGGATCAACAGCCAACCGGTGCCGGTGGCTTACCAGCAGGTGCTCGCCGCTCTCGGCGACGGCGTGCTGGTGGTCAATACGGGCGGGACGGTCATCGAGGCGAATCCGGCGGCGCAGCGGCTGCTCGGGCAACCGGTCGTGAACCGTGCGTGGCTTGACCTGGTCGGTGTCGAGCTCGACGCCGACCGGCACATGACGCTCACCACCGGCGACGGAATCTGCCTGGACGTGCGGATGGTCGAGATGCGGGCTCCGGACGACGGTCGCGGCCTCGGCTGGGTCGTGGTCGCCCGCGACGTGACGGAGCTGGAACGGTTGCGTGCCGAGCTGACGGAACAGACCGTCCGGGACCACCTCACCGGCCTGTACAACCGGCGGCACCTCACCTCGGTGCTCGGCCACGCGGTCCGCGCGGCCGACGACGCGCTGGCCGTCGTCATGGTCGACGTGGACCACTTCAAGTCGGTGAACGACCGGTTCGGCCACGCAGTCGGCGACCGGCTGCTCGTGGACCTGGCGGGTGAACTCGTCCGCTGTGGCCGCCCCGGCGGGACGGTCGCCCGCTACGGCGGTGAGGAATTCGTCGTGGTTCTGCCCGGCACCGACCTCCAAGCGGCGATGTCGCACGCAGAGCAATTGCGGCAACGGTGCGCGATGCTCGTGCTCGACACCGACCACGGGTCGCTGCGTCCCACCATCAGCGCCGGGGTCGCGCGGCTCCGGCCCGGCATGACGGCGGAGGACCTGCTGCGTACGGCCGATGCGGCGCTGTACACAGCGAAGGCCGCAGGACGCAACCGAGTCGAGGCCGCGCAAGAGATCGTCGTCTGCTGAACACTGAAATACCGAACGGCACACCACCGCCGGCCGTAGTCACTTCAGGCCGAGGCATCCCCGATCGCCGATGTCCCTCTGGGACGGTGGTCTACCGTGGACGGCGCCCGTGGCCGGCGCGGCAATCGTCGTGGATCACTTGCGTCGACTGAGAGGTAGGCCGATGGCGTTTCCGTACGCTCGCACCTTCGACGAGGTTCTCGCTTACGTGCAGAAGCGCCGGTGCGTGTGCGGCTCCAAAAGGACCGAGATCGAGAACCGGGCCGGCGAGAAATGTGTGGTCGGAGGAGTTCCGGCCGTACGTTTCGACTTCTGCTGCGTGAAGTGTGCCCGGCTGCGCGAGTTCACGTTCCGGATGACTGAGCCCTCCGCCGAGTCGCAAACGTCCCACCGGCCGGGAATCCGGGTGATCGGCCTCGTCCGTTCCGTCGCTGAAGCCCATCTCTTCATGCATCTGCACCCGTGTGACGTCTGCGGGGAAGAGGCGTTCGAGCGGCACTTCGGGGTCGTCGTGGTGGACGGCGAGCCGTGCAGCCGGTACACCGGAACGTGCCCGGACTGCGGCAGCCCGCGCGAGTTCACGTTCCGGCTCCCGGAGGAGCCACTGATCCCCGACCAGGGGGAGCCGTGCTTCGGCGTTGAACGCCCGTCCGAGCTGCTGGACGCCGGCGAGTGGCTGTGGGTGGCCGACACCATCGCCGACAGCACACCCGCAGATCCGGCCGGGATGGATGCGCAGGAGCGGCAGCGGGCTCACTACGACCTCCTGACCGCGGCCGCGGCGGTCGCGGAGGCTCGGAAATTCGTGGCATTCGGCGCGGAGGCGGTGTCGCCCGAGGCACTCTGGAGCCTGGCCGGCCAAGCAGTTTACGAGGCGGAGCCGGGTCGATTCGGCTGGGAGCGGCTGGAGCTTTTCGAAACCGTCTTCCGCGACTTCGCCGTCGAGTTCGGAGACTGAAAGTTCCCGGCCTTCCTCGCGGGGCTGCTCAGCAGGTACTTCCTAGCGCCTCCCGACCTCCGGTCCCGGGCTGCCGCATCGGGGATGGGGCCCGTCACAGTCCGAACCGCTTTGACGGGCCGTACCCGGGGCACTAACAGAGCCCGACATCAGCTCCGGGACGACAGGAAGGCCCGCACATGAGAATCAACTACCACACCGGTCCGGTGAACTCTGACGTGAGCGGCGTTCGTCTCTGCGACTATTGCCGCCGGCCGGTGGCCGCGCGCAACAAGACGGAGTACACGGCGGCACGCGCCCGGCTGCTCCTCGACAGAGGGTTCTGCCTCTGCCCCAAGTCCTCGGCGCAGGCCCCATCGCCGGCTGAGGAATCCACCTCGTCCTTGTGAGTTTGTCGCTGACAGCAGCGGCGGCGGGCGGGCACCGGCGTTTCGGCGGGACCCCGCCCTCGGACAACCGATTGCGCCCGCCCTGGCCGGATCCGTACCGGCCAGGGCGCGCTGCAGTACGCGAAATGCCGAGCCCGGCACCGCACAGCGGTTAGCCTGCGCGAGCATGGGGACGGAACGGGCACATAAACAGGATCTGGACGGTGTGACGTGGCTGCGGGCATGGACGTCCGCACAGGCCACCATCAGGCTGGGGGAGTGCGCCGACGGCCGCTGGGTCGCCTGGCACTCCCGACGAGGCCCGGCATGGTTCTACGACGAACGCGGTGCGTGCGACCGTCTCGACCGGTTGATGGCGCGCGGCGTGTGGCGGGAACTGCTCGAGGCAGAATCGACCATCTGATGGCCGCCAGAGTGTCGGTGACGGGGAGCCACCGATCGTTGAGGTGATCCGATGGCCGGCGATCCTTCGAGCGACTTCACCCCTGCCGGACCTGCCCGCCGTGCCGGTCGCCGACTGAATTCGCCTCATGCATTGTTCGGCAGACGGGGACCCCACGTTGCCGTCGAGCATGTCTGCACCGCCAGGGCTGTCCGCTCCACTGTTGTGAGACGGCCGTCGCAGACCCCTGGGCGGTCCGCGTCCGTACTCCGGCTTGCAACCGCATGGTGGAAGGGGCGAGGCACATGTTCAGTCACCGTAGGCAGAGTCGTAGGGCTCGGCGTGTCGTTCTGTTCGGGATCAGCGCGGCGGTCGTCGGAGCCGGCGCGATCGTGACGCCGCAGGCGTTCGCCGGCACGCTGCCGGGCTTCGGCCGCGACGGCGGCACCCGGGCCGGATTCTTCGGCTTTGGGAACCGCAACGGCGCGGGAGGGGGCAACGGCGGCGGGGCTCCGGTGGACAACGGCGGCGATTGCAGCGACGTGCAACTGGTCTTCGCCCGTGGCACAGGCGAGCCTCAGGGCCTCGGCATCGTCGGCCGGCCGCTGGCGCAGGCACTCGCGAGTGAACTGCCCGGCCAGAGCGTGAGTTCGTTCGCCGTCGTCTATGCGGCGGCCTCCAACCAGAGGAGCGCCGGTCCCGGCGCTACCAACATGAGTCAGCACATTGCCGCAGTGGCCGCGGACTGTCCGCAGACCCGGTTCGTGATCGGCGGGTACTCGCAGGGCGCCAGCGTGACCGACATCGCGATCGGTATCCGTGGTGCCGGCACCGCGGGGGAGGCGATTCCGGAGAACCTGAACGACCGGGTCGCCGCCGTCGTGGTGTTCGGCAACCCCCTGGGCCTGCGGCGGCAGACGATCGCGCAGAACAGCCCCGCGTTCGGGCCCAAAGCGAAGGAGTTCTGCAACACCGGAGACCCGGTATGCGGTGGCGGCAACAACTTCGCCGCGCATCTGGCGTACCCCCGCAACGGCAGCGTCCAGGAAGCAGCCGAATTCGCCGCCGGAAAGATCAACGAAGGCTGATACGGCATCGCCGGTTCTCGCCGGGCAGAACGGCGCGGTCCACGGCAGCCCTCATCACTGCCGTGGACCGCTCCTTGCCTGCCGGCCCGAAGGTGTCCTTGGGTGCTCACCCTTGCCGGCGGCGGCCACCGCCACGGCGGCTGAGATGTGCGTAACCGTTGACGACGTCACGTGACGGTGTCTGCTCCGCTGTCGACGGCCGTAGATGGCTTTATGGCGTCGCCGAACGGATCCTGCGGTGGGGAGTACTAACTCCCTGCGATTCCGGGCTCGTGCTCCAGGTAGATGCGGTCGATGGCACTGAACTGTGTCGTATCGGCCAAGTTGACAGTGACGGTCTTGCCGGACGTCAGCGCCGCCAGAGCTGTGGTGAGAATCCGGTCCGGACTCTTCCGTGCGTCGAACCAGTCGTCGCTGAACTCTCCTTTCGGATCGCGCAGGAGGACGAAGACCTTCCCGGTGTCGGCCAGCGGCCCCGCAGCGAGCACGCGACACCCGTAGCACCAGTAGTTGGCATCCTCCTGAGCAGCGGCCGACACCGGCGACCCCGCGAAGGCGACCGCGCCGGCGCTGAACGCCGCTACGAGCGCCCCGCCCCCCATTTGCCGACTCCGCGACAGAACACTCGATCGAGCCATTCTTTTTCCTCACGATTCTCACGGCGACATTCGACGGGAAGCTAACCAGGCGCGGTTCACCGGCGAGTCGTTATCGTTCGAGAACGTCATGATCGGATTACCGGGAGAAACTCTTTCGGGTGTTTCACCAGCAGATCGTGCAGAACAGTCCGTGGGTCAGCGCGGGGCGACACGGCCGCGCAGTCGCCCATGCACAGGTGAGGGGCGAGCCCGCCAACGGAAGCTCCGGCGCAGGGTGCCTCCGGCGCTCGCGAGGGCGCGCACCCAGCCTCGAAGGTGTTCTGCCGACGGTGACATACGCCCTGTTTGGCGGAATCCACTGGAGGGCAATACGTCCACGAGAGCAACGGATGACCGTTGCGCGACGAACTTGTCCATCAGTCACCTTGTCAGCCGCGGCCTGGTGAAGCCGGCCGCCGCCATCATGCCGACGCCTGACGAACGCTGACGACCGCCGCCAACCCCGGACAGGGCTGGCGGCGGTCGCTTTTCGCATGGAAAGGGTTTCCCGTGGACGTCATGACCAATACAGGCCCCCTACGATCAGCCGTCGTCGTGAATCCCGTGAAGGTGCCCGACCTCGACGAGCTGCGCCGCACCATCACCGGCGCACTCACCGCCAAGGGCTGGCCTGAACCGATGTGGCTCGAGACCACCGTCGACGACCCCGGCGCCGGGCAGGCCGCCCAAGCCGTCCGCGACGGCGCCGAAATCATCCTCGTCTGCGGCGGTGACGGCACCGTGATGGCCTGCGTGACCGCCCTCGCCGGCTCCGACGTCGCACTGGCGGTGCTGCCCGCTGGCACCGGCAACCTGCTGGCCGCCAACCTCGGCCTCTCCGGCGACCTGGCCACCGGCCTCGAGGTCGTCCTGCAGGGCGGACGCCGCCGTATCGACGTGGGCGCGGTCGGCGAGCAGAGCTTCGCGGTGATGGCCGGCATGGGTTTCGACGCCCACATGCTCGACGCCACCAACGACACCGCCAAGAAGCACATCGGCTGGCTCGCCTACGTCGCCGGAGCCGTCCAGCACCTGCGTGACCGCCCTATGCACCTGCGCATCACCCTGGACGACAAGCCGTCCTTCACCCGCCGGCCCCGCACCGTCATCGTCGGCAACGTCGGCCGGTTGCAGGGCGGCATGCGACTGCTCAGCGAGGCGCAACCCGACGACGGCCTGCTCGACGTAGCCATCCTCAGCCCGCGCACCCTACGCCACTGGGCCGCCCTCGGCTGGGGCGTTCTGCGCCGCAAACAGAGCGTGCCGAGCATGGAGACCTACACCGCCACCCGCGTACGGATCCGCAGCCGGCGCGTCCAGCCCCGCCAACTCGACGGCGACCTCATCGACCCGGGCAAGGACCTTCTCGTCACCGTACGGCCGAAGGCTCTGCTGCTGTGTGTGCCTCAACCCGCCACCGATCCGGACCTCACCCACGACGCGGCGGCGGTCGAGCGCGACGCCCACGAGGTGCGTTGATCAGCAGTCGTCACGGACCGGCAGCGGCGCGGAGCCCCGGAGCCGGCCACCTCCAGGACGCCGGCGGCAAGGCCGGGCGGCCCACGAGGCGATGCCGGCACCGCTGCGCCGCTGGCCTGTCCGGTGCTGCGGCGATGGCCGTATCCGGCGGGCATAGCGACCCGGTTCGGGGGTAGTCGGGCCTGGACGGCAGGCGCAGTGGCCCCGGGCGGGGCGGATGGGGGACCAGCAGTGACCACGAATGTGCGGGACTTTCTGGCCGGCCATCGGGATGCCATGGTCGCCGAGCTGGCGGAGTGGGTCCGGATCCCGTCGATCGCCGGGGTACCGGAGCATCTGGTCGATCTGCGACGGTCGGCGAACTGGCTGGCGGCGGCATTGCGGGAGACAGGCTTTCCGTCGGTGGAGGTCTGGGACACCGAGGACGGTCCGGCCGTGTACGCCGAATGGTGCACCGACCCGGACGCTCCCACGGTCCTGATCTACAGCCACCACGATGTACGCGCCGCGAAGGACGAGGAGTGGGACGAGACCGCGCCGTTCGAGCCGAAGGTCCGTGACGGGTACCTCTACGGGCGTGGCGCGTCGGACGCGAAGGGTCAAGCCCTCGCACACGTGTGGGCTGTCCGCGCCCACCTGGCCGCCACCGGCCGCAAGAATCCGGCGGTGAATCTGAGGTTGCTGGTGGAGGGGGAGGAAGAAACCGGGTCGGCGCATCTGCGGCAGCTGCTGCAGGACAACCGGGAGCGGGTCGGCGCCGATCTGATCGTCTTCTCCGACACGTTGCTGTGGCGTGCGGATCATCCGGCGGTGTGTGTGAGTATGCGCGGCACCATGCTGGCGAAGCTGGAGATCATGGGGCCGTTGCAGGACGTGCACAGCGGAGCGGTGTCCGGGCCGGCACCCAATCCGGTCCTGGAGATGAGCCGGCTGCTCGGGCAGTTGCACGACGACAAGGGGCGGATCACGGTGCCCGGCTTCTACGACAGTGTGGTGGAGCCGTCGCAGCGGTTCCGTGAGGAGCTGGCCGCGCTGCCGTACAGCGACGCCGACTGGCTGGAGCGTTCGCTGACCCGCAGTGTGGGTGGCGAGGCAGGGTACACGGTGCTGGAACGGTTGTGGACGCGGCCGGCGATCGAGGTGACCAGCATGATCGCCGGTGACCCGATCGGACCGTCGCGGGCGGCGGTGCCGTCGGTTGCCACGGCCGATCTGAGCATCCGGTACGTCTGTGACCAGACCGGCGCCGAGATCGCCGACCAGTTGCGGCGGTGGCTGGCCGACACTGTCAGCGACCGGTTCGGCTACCAGCTCACCGTATCGCCGGAGACCGCGCAGGACCCGTACCGGACCCCGGAGGACCTTCCCGCGGTCACCGCTCTTGCGGAGGCCATGGGCGAGTGCTTCGGGCGTCCCGCCGGCCGGATGGGCAACGCTGGCGGCGGCCCGGCGGTCTGGCTCACCGAGCGCGTGGGGGCGCCGGTGGTGTACTTCGGCACCGGTCTGCCCGAAGACCACTGGCACGACAGCAACGAGCGGGTCTCCATCGACGTGCTGCTCGCGGGTGCCGCCACCCTTGCCACCTTCTGGGACCGGCTTCCCTCCGTGTGACCCGGACAGCCGGGGCCGAGGAGGAACTCCTGGTCCGGACCACTTGGTCTCGTGACCGCCTCATCGCTCAGCTGACGGCCTGCTCAGTTCTGGCGTGCGGCTTCAGGGTGATGCTCATGTCGAAGTTTCGCAGCTGCTGCCCGCGTATCTCGGCCAGACGAGTTGCGTCGACGGTGAAGCCGAAACGCTCGAAGGCGGGTCGCGCGGTGAGGCTGGCGTGCACATGCAGCCGCTGGTGACCGGCGGCTGCCGCCTCTCGCAGGATATGGGTGATCAGCGCGCGAGCCACCCCGCGCCGGCCGACGTCGGGGTCGACGAAAAGCATGTCCAGCAGGCCGTCGTCCGTGAAATCGCTGAAGCCCACGACCGCTCCGTTCAGGCAGGCGACGTAGGTGTGCGCTGCCGAGCGACGTCCTTGCCACCGGGCCTCGTCGACGGTGGGAGGTGCCCATGCCCGGATCTGCTCAGGGGTGTAGTCGCGGCTGGCCGTGCCGTGGACGGCCGCGCGGAAGACCTCCCACGTATCGCCGGCGTCAGTGGCCTCGTAGCGGCGGATCAGAAGGTCCCCCAGGGGAGGGACGTTGTCTCTCATGGTCGCATTCTGGAACACCGCTGAGTCCTCGGCACGCGCTCGTGCCACCGATGACGCGGCGAACCGGCGGCCCTCGTTCTCACGCCGACGTCTGCGCGGGTTGTGCCTGCTCGGGTGGGCGGTTTCGGGTGAGCAGGGTGTTGGCGCGGGCGAGCAGATCGTAGAGGTCGAACGGCTTGCCGAGATAGTCGTCGGCGCCCGCCTGGTAGGCGGCGTTCTTCTCGGCGGGGTACTGGTGCACCGAGAGCAGCAGGATGGGCAGGGATTGCGTGCGGGGGTCGCTGCGGAGCTTGCGGCACACGTCGAGACCGTCCAGGCCGGGCAGGGCCGGGTTCATGACGAGTAGGTCGAGACGTGCGCCCAGCGCATGGCTGAGGGTGTCGTCGCCGTTGTCGGTGACGTGTAGGTCATGGCCGTCACGGCGGAAGATCCGGACCAGGATGTCTTGGATGTCAGGCTCGTTTTCGCTGATGAGGATGTTCGCCATACTGGACCTCCGTAGCGTGGGGCGGCCGGTGGACTTGCTCGGCGTCGACGGTGACCATGAACCCTGATCCCTGCACCGGAGATCCCGCCGTCAGTGGGCGGCGAAGCATACTCAGGTTAAACCCGACCCAATGTATGTAAGGGCAGATATGGTCGCACCTCGGTCCGCTACTCGTACCACGACGAGAGGGGCTGCGGAAAGGAACCGCTGATCGCCAGGGATGAGCGTGCGATTCCACGGCTATCGGCGCGGGGTGAGCAGCACAGTTTCCAGGCGTAACGCCCGTAGTGCGTACAGGGCGATGCCGGCCGCGTTGATCACCTGATAGGTGACGCGACACCGGCGTGCCTGGCGTTGCCCGGCAAGCAGCGCGTTGATGCCGGCGACACCGAGGAAGGTGACGTCGGCAAGATCGACACACAGGAATACCGGAGCGGGGCGCCCGCCAAGCTCGCCGGTGAGGTTATCGACCAGCGCGCCCACGGTGTCCCGGTCGATGTCGCGCACCACGGCGACATGCACATGACCGTGATCGCGGCTCGTGACGGTGTAAACCCTGGGTCCCCTGGCCCACATGGTCATCTCCACAAGAAAGTTGTGGTGGGTGCCGACTTCGACGTCGTTGCGCAGAAGCGGCAGCCCTCTGCCAGGCGAGATCCGAAGGCCTCGACGTGGACCGAGAACTCGATCCGGAAGTCTTCGGCCGGGTCTCCGAGGCTCAAGCGGATTCTCTCCGATCGTGGCCCCGGCCGGGCCGGATCACTCTCTCGGGACTCTGCGCAGATCGGCATCGGTCGGCCGCGACACTCTGCGGTGGTGCAGAGGCGTACGGTTGGGGCAGATCTGCCGTAGGTCCGGATGGTGCCGTTTCGGTGGGATGCCGGCTCCCGTGACGCCGGGTCCGAATTCGTACGGATACGCCGGCGCAGGCTCGGAGGTTGCCGTCATGGTGGCCAAGCGATGTGTGCGCACAGACCGGGCCGGCGGTGGTCACGATGGATAGCGATGGCCGGCGGCCTCGGGTAGCTCAGCGGGTGGCAGAGCACGGTCCACAGGTGGACGAGTTGTGTCGGGCGTGCGTGGCGCATTTCCCCGACCTACAGGGTGTGGGGGTCGCGGTGATGACCGGCACGGCGCAGCAGGTGCGCTATGCCAGTGACGCCGTCAGCGAGGGGGTGGAACAGTTACAGCTGCTGCTGGGGGAAGGCCCCTGCCGCGATGCCTTCGACGTGGGTAGCCCGGTGCTGGCCGATGATCTTCAGGCTGCGACGTGGCGGGAGCGGTGGCCGGCGTTCGCCGGGGCGGCGCTGCAGGCCGGGGCGCGGGCGGTGTTCGCGCTGCCGCTGCGCGCCGGCACGCTGGGAGTCGGCGTCCTTGATCTGTACCGCGACAGTCCCGGCTTCCTGGCCGGTCAGGACTTGGCGGACGCGTTGGACTTCGCCGACGCGGTCACCGACCTGCTTCTCGCCGAAAGTCTGCCCGGCGACGACAGCGGGGACCACGACGCCGGTATCGGAGGCTACCTTGCACAGCGGGCGGTGGTGCACCAGGCCACCGGCATGATCAGTGTGCAGCTCGAGGCAGGATCGACGAGGCGTTCGCCCGGCTGCGGGCCTACGCATTCGCCGTGGACCGAGAGTTGGACGCAGTGGTGGCCGACGTGGTGGCCCGCCGGCTGCGTTTCGGCGATGTCGACGGTGAGCCGGGCCGCACTGCCGGCGACAAGGATGGAGCTGGATAGACATGTCACGGGAGCAAGCGGTTGCCGAGGCGTTCGTGCAGTTGTCCGACACGCTGGTCGCCGATATCGATGTCGGGGATTTCGTACGCCTGCTCACCGGCCGGTGCGTGCAGCTCCTGGATGTGCAGCTGGCCGGCGTCCTCGTCGCCGACCAGCACGGGGTGCTGAGATTGACGGCGTCGTCCTCGGAGTACGGCCGGATGCTGGAGCTGTTCGACATCGAGGTGGCGCCGTGCGCGGACTGCTTCGCCACCGGCGAACCGCTCGCCGTCCGCCACCTGGACACCCCTGGCGGACGGTGGCCGCAGTTCGCCGGAAGGCGTACGCCGACGGATTCCGCTCGGTGTACACGCTGCCGATGCGCCTGCGCGGCGAGGTCATCGGAGTCCTCGCCCTGCTCCGCGAGCAGGCTGAGCCGCTGGACGACGACGCAGTCCGTCTCGGGCAGGCGCTGGCCAATGTGACCACGGTAGGCCTGCTCCAGCACCGCACCGTTGCTCAACGGCTGGTTCTCGGCGAGCAGTTGCGGCACGTGCTGAACACCCGGGTGCTCATCGAACACGCCAAGGGGGTCGTCGCCGAACGCCTGGGCGTCGACATCGACACCGCCTCGGACGAGCTGCTGCGGCACAGTGAACGCACCGGCCACCCGCTCGGCGAGTTCGCCCGCGCCGTCCTGGACGGTGACCCTGCGACCGCCCGAGCCGACGTCGATGCGATCGCCGGTCCGATGGTGCTGATCCGGTCCTTCGACCTCGATTCCCTTGCCACGCTCCGCACCGCGGTGAGCCGCTGGTTGTCCGTCAACGGGTTCCCCCGAGCGGCGCGGCTCCAGCTGGTACTGGCCATTCATGAGGCGGCTGCCAATGCCGTACGACATGGTGGTGGCTCCGGTCGGCTGTGGCTGTGGTCGCACGCCGCAGACCTGTGGTGCGAGATCAGCGACGACGGCCCCGGACTGCCCGCGCACGTCACCGTGCCGGCTGTCGCACCTGACGACCTCGGCAACGGCAGCGGACTCTGGCTGATCGGCCAGGTCGCCGGCGAGTTCGCCATCGCCTCCGCTCCCGCAGGCGGCGCCCGGCTGATGCTGCGCTACCGGCTGCCGGCACCGGTACCGGGCAGGAGCTCCTGAGCGTTGCGTCGTGGAAGCAACTCACCGGCCTGCCGTTACGGGGGTCTCGCGGCTCATGCTGCGGCGTGATGGCGGGATACCCGGTGCGGGCCGGGACCAGAAAGGCGAACAATGCCGATTTCGCAGCACCCCGACGTCCCCGACCGGCCGACGGCGCCGGCTTCGTTCGCGGGCACCCTCGTGGCACTTGCCGCGACAGCCGACGACGCCTCCATCGTCGATGTCCACCTGACCCACATCGCCCGGCTGGCCCCCGACACGCTCGCCGCCGTCGACTATGCGTCGATCACAGCGTGGCGAGGACAGGGATACACCACCGTGGCCGCCAGCAGCGAACTGGCTTCGGCGGTCGACCAGGCGCAGTACACCGACGAGGCCGGGCCCTGTCTGCATTCCCTTCGGACGGCCGCGCCGGTCGGGGTGCCCGACATCGCGGCGACCATGTCATGGCCCGGTTTCTACCGCGCCGCACACGGGTTGGGACTGCACACCTCACTGTCGATACCGCTGTTCGCCGTAGCGGCACACCGATCGCCGTACTGAATCTCTATGGCCGCGACACCGCTGCCATGGCTCCTCTGATCGGCTGCGTCCGGACCGTCTACACCGGGCAGGCGCCACCGGACGGCAACCGGTCGGACATCGACCACGGTGCCCGGCAGCTCCTCGCCGGACTTGCGGGAGCCTTGTCTGTGCGCGCCACCATCCAGCAGGCTATCGGCGTACTCATGGCCCGTAACGACCGCAACGCCACTGAGTCCTATCGGCAACTCCGGCTTCGAGCCGCCGAGACCGGCAACTCACTGGCCGACACCGCCTCCGCCATACTCGACGGCGCAACCGCGCCCCACTCCCACCCGGAGAACTGAGGCCCTTCCGGGAGCATGGAGACCTCTTGCCGGAGGTGTTCCGGCACGAACTTCCGGTCGCTCCGGGGTCCGCTCGAGTGGCGAACGTCGCAACCGGTCGCCATGGACCACCACGGCCGTCAGGGTGCGTGCCCAGTCGAGGCCGCCCTCTGACATCGTGATGCTCCAGTCCTCGTCGCTGGCAGCCACGCGCCGGCGCCGGGTAACCGCGAGTTCGGGCCGATCCACGAGCCCATTCAGGCACGGCGTGACCTTGCCAAAAGTGGTCAGCGTTGTCCGCCGGCGTATCGCACAGCTGCGCCCGCGAGGTCGCAAGGCGAACTGTGGTGCTGGGGCTCGGACTCCTACGGCCAGCTCGGCACCCCGACGTCGGCATCGCCGGTCCGGCTGCTCGACGGAGAATCCGCCACGACGGCCGCCCTGATCCGGATCGAGGCTCACACCTCATGCGCAATCGCCACCGCAAGGGTCTCTGGTGCCGGGGAGAGACTCGTGCCCCGTTCGGACACACGAAACGGCGGCCCGCTGAACCAGCCGGGCCGCCGTTTCGTCAAGCGTTGATCAGAGCGGGCGGATGTTCTCCGCCTGCGGGCCCTTCTGGCCCTGGGTGATGTCGAACTCCACCTTCTGGTTCTCGTCGAGGCTGCGGAAGCCGCTCGTCGCGATCGCGGAGAAGTGGGCGAAGACGTCGGCGCCGCCGTCGTCGGGGGTGATGAAGCCAAAGCCCTTGTCGGCGTTGAACCACTTCACGGTACCTGTAGTCATGTCTGCTCCTTCGCAGGCTGTCGGAGACCGCACTGTGCGGTCTCGCACGCCGCTGCGTTGATCACCAGCGTCGGAAACGACACCAAAAAACGAAAAGCACCTAGGTGGGTTTAGATTACCCCAACAGGCGCCCAAGACGTCTACGGAAATCAAAACTGCAACAAGATCACCCTAGCACAACATCGATGAGATCTGTTGCTGGCGCTCCGGTGGCGTCGGCGCACACGTCGGATCGGCAGGGGGGACGGAGTCGTCGTCGCGGATCCCGGTCATGGTCCACTGGTCGGCGGGGTGGGCGTGAGCAGCAGACGGCGGCCGGCCGGGGTGATCTCCGCCGCCGTGCGCTGTCGTGTCCGCTCCGGGTGCGCCACACTCCTCTGGCGTGCGTGATGAGGAGGTTGCCGTGACTGCGATCGAGGCCCTTGGCCGGCTGCTGCGGCAGTCGCACCATGCCCGGCCGGACGACCTGCCGCAGATGGCGATGCGAGCCGCCCCGCTGGTCGGCGCCAACGCGATGATCATGTATCTGGTGGATCACCGGCAGCGTGAGCTTCTTCCCCTGGTCGCGGGCGACGCTCCACGTCGTGAGCCATTCATGATCGACGGAACGCTGGCAGGGCGCGCGTTCACGACGGTCGCCGCCTGCGTGAGCGACGCCGAGGCCGACGGCGTCCGACTGTGGGTGCCGCTGATCAACGGTGCCGAGCGCCTCGGCGTCCTGGAGGTCGTCCTGGACGGCCCGGCGGGGGATACCGTCGTGGAGGATTGCGCGACGGTCGCCGCGCTGCTGGCCGAGTTGGCGGTGACCCGTGACCTCTACAGCGACACCATCGAACGGCTGCGCCGCCGTGAGCCGATGCTCCTGGCCGCGGAGATGCTGCGTGCCCAGCTGCCGCCGCTGACGTTCTCCACCGGCCATCTGATGATCAGCGGAGTGCTGGAGCCGTGCTACGACGTCGGCGGTGACGCATTCGACTACGCCGTCAACGGCGACATCGCGCACATGGCGCTGTTCGACGCGGTCGGGCACGGCTCGGCCGGCGGGATGCGAGCAGTCATGCTGGCCTCCCTCGCACTGGCGGCCTACCGCAACGCCCGCCGGGTCGGATTCAACCTGATCGACACCTACCATCACATCGACCGGGCAGTCCAGGCCCATGACCGGCTGGGCATGATCACCGCGGTGCTCGCCGAGCTCGACCAGCGCACCGGGTCGCTGCGAGCGATCTCCGCGGGGCATCCCGGTGGCGTGGTCATCCGCCGCGGCAAAGCCGTCAAGGTGCTGCCCACCCCGACGGCGCTTCCGGTCTCTCTCGGCCACCATCGGCCGCCGGTCGTCGTCGAAGAGGCCCTCGAGCCCGGCGACCATGTGCTGCTCTACACCGACGGCATCACCGAGGCCCGCTCCCGCGACGGCGAACCGTTCGGCATCGACCGGCTCATCGACTTCACGGTCAAGGCCATCGCCGACCGGCTGCCGCTGCCGGAGACCACCCGCCGGCTGGTCCACGCCATCCTCGAGCATCAGGACGACTGCCTGCAGGACGACGCCACCGTGCTGCTCACCCAGTGGACCAGCCCGGCACCGGCGGACTCCGACACCGAACTACCGGAATCCGACAACCGGGCGCCCCTGGACGCCGTGGGATGACACGGATCCAGCAAGTACTCCTGCACCGCCGCCCGCATCGAGCGGTTACCTGCCACGGAGCCGGGCCCGGCGTACGGTAAAGATTCCCCCGGGTGTTCCGGACATATGGCCTGGCGGAAGGCAACAGCGATGATCCCGGTACGGCCCGCGGACGAGCAGTCACAGGCAGCGGCACTGGCGCGCTACCACCTGTTCGACGGCCCGCCCGAACCTGAGCTGCAGACGGTCGTGGAGCTGGCCGCTCAACTGTGCCAGGTCCCGATCTCGGTGCTGTTCGTCCTCGACCACGACCGCCAGCACCAGGTCGCTGCCGTCGGCATCGACGTGGCAGTGTGCCGGAGGGAGGACTCCATGTGCTCGGTGGCTCTGGTAGCCCCCGAACCGATGTACGTCGAGGATGCCCGCAACGATCCGAGATTCGCGGCCAATCCCTTCGTCACCGGGATGTTCCAGCGGTTCCGCTTCTACGGCTCGACCCAACTATGCACCCCGGACGGGTTCGTGCTGGGTACTTTGTGCGTGTTCGACAACGTTCCGCGGGTACTCGACGAGCAACAGCGGCAAGGCCTGGACCGGCTCGCCCGGATGGCCATCGACGTGCTGGAACTACGCCGGCACGGGTTCCTCGTCGCCGACCTGCTCCGCGAACAGCATCGCACCCGGGCCGCGCTGGAAGGCGCCAACGAAACGCTGCGGCACTTCGCTGCCCAGCTCGCGCACGACCTGCGCAGCCCGCTGACCGGTATCCTCGCGTTCTCGGCCGAGCTGCACCAGCTGCCCACGGTCAATGCCGACGCCGACGTCTCCTGGTGTTCCGACCGCATCTCGGCCGCCGCTCAGCGGATGAGCTCCCTCATCGACGACGTGCTGGAACACGCCACGGCCGCCGCTGCCGGTCACGCGGCCGAGGCGAACCTCGCCGAGCTCACCCGGCAGGTCCTCGAGGATCTCGCCGTACAGATCACCGACGCCCGCGCCGAGGTCACCACGGGCGAACTGCCCACCGTGACCGCCGATTGCACCCAATGGCGCATCCTGCTGCAGAATTTGATCAGCAACGCGATCAAGTACCGCCACCCCCACCGGTCCTGCCGGGTCACCGTCACCGCCGTCACCGAGCCCGGCTGGTACCGCGTCTGCGTCGCCGACAACGGCATCGGCATCCCGGCCGAGCAACGGGAACTGGCGACCCGGCCCTTCACCCGTCTCGCCCCCGAGCACAGCGCCGGCCACGGCATCGGACTGTCGACCTGCAGCCGCATCGTGCACACCCACGGGGGGCGGCTCGACATCACCGACACGGCAGGGGGCGGCACCACCGTCTGCATCACCGTCCCCACCGGCGATCCGGGGTACGACTCCGCGCGGTAGCAGCAGAGCGCAACGGGGGAGGGCATTCTTCACGCATGCGAGGTGTTGCTTCGCCTCCTATGGGGTGACCTGGGCGAAGCCGAGGTGGGTCCGCCGGCGGACCGGGTAGCTGTCTGCCCATGACCGCTCGTGATGGAGGCCCCATGATCACGCACGACAACATCGATTCGCTGTACGGATATGACGTGTACGACCGCACCGACGACAAGGTCGGCAGCATCGGCGCGGTGTGGACCGACGGCAGCGGCAACCCGGCGTGGGCCAGTGTCCGGACCGGCTGGTTCGGGCTGAGGGAGTCGCTGGTGCCGTTGCGGGGCGCGGAACTGCGGGGCGACCGGGTGGTGGTGCCGTTCGAGAAGGCGCACATCAAGAACGCCCCCGACATCGACGCCGAATCCGACGAGCCCTTGACGAGCGACGAGGTGACGCGGCTGTACGAGCACTACTCGATGAACTGGTCCGACGAACACCAGGCGTACCGGGGCGGGGGATACGTCCGTGAGGACGGTGACGGCCTCCGTGACGACGCCATGACGCGGTCGGAGGAACGGCTCACCGTCGACACCGAGACCGAACAGGTCGGCCGGGCCCGGCTGCGCAAGTACGTGGTGGCCGAGAAGGCACAGGTCACGGTGCCGGTGAGCCATGAGGAGGTCCGGATCGACCGGGAGCCGATCACCGAGGCCAACCGGGCCCGCGCCCTGGACGGCCCGGACATCACCGAATCCGAGCACGAGGTGCGGTTGTACGCCGAACGCCCCGTCGTCGAGACGCAGGTGGAGGCGGTGGAACGGGTACGCCTCGCCAAGGAGACGGTCACCGAGGAGCAGACCGTGGGGGGACAGGTCCGCAAGGAGCACATCGAGGCCGACCTGCCCGACGGGGGCCGCCGCGCCATCGGCTGACGGGCGGTTCACCGGTCAGGTGATATCCCGGCCGGGCGGAGCGGTGGCTCCGCCGCGCCGGAGCCCACCACGCGTGGCGAAGGTTCCCCCGAACGGCTACGGCTCGCAGGATAGCCACGGCAGTCCGTGGGTACGTCAGAGCGACACACGATGAACTACCGGAGGTACCGTGACCAGCACCGAGTTCGGCGCGATGACGAACGACCAACTGCGTGAGAGCGCGCGGGGCCGTGGCGTGCCCGATGCCGATCACATGGATCGTCAGGAGCTGATCTCGGTCCTGGCCGGTACCGACGACGCGATGACGCGTTCGGAGGAGCAGCTGCTGGTCAGCACCGAGGTGTGGGAGACCGGCCGGGCCCGGCTGCGGAAGTTCGTGGTCACCGAGGACGTCCAGATCACCGTGCAGGTACGTCGTGAGGGCATCCGGCTGGAACGTGAACCGATCGCGGAGAGCGACCAGCAGGCCGTACCGGATCCGGATGTCTTCGGGCCCGCGGAGGTGTTCGCCGGCAAGGACGGGGGAGTTGTCTTCGAGATGACCCTGCACGAGGAGCGGCCGGTCGTCACCACCGAGATTGTGCCTGTGGAACGGATCCGGCTCACGAAGGTGGTCGAGACCGACGACCACGTCGTCTCGGGGGAGTTGCGCAAGGAGAAGATCGAGGCGGAACTTCCCGGCGAGCCGCCCAAGCCCCTCATCTGAGCCGGCAAGATCCCGCCGGCCCGGGTGGCCGCCGGTCAGTCCGGGAACGGGAATCGGCTGCGAAGGCCGGTGAGCAGGTCGTCTGCCCGACCGTCGCACGTCGCCTCCGCGTGGCTGAACGCGTCGAGGACCGCCTCCAGCGGATCGTCGTTCACTGCGGCGAAGAGCGCCGGAACGCGAACGACGGCCGGTGCCTGGCTCCCTGCGACGCCTCGAACGGCACCGGCCCGGACCCGTCGAACCCGGTCCACAGCAGCGGGAACACCGCTTCCGGGGAAGTGAACGGTTCCGGTAGGGGCTCACCGCGGTCCATGGCGGTCAGCGCGGGACGAACCCAGCCGATCTCGTCCATCCCGGCGACTTCGAAAGCTCGGCGGGCCAGCCACCGCGCTGCGGCCTGCTGCACCGCGGGATCCCATCCGTCGAAGACGTCCAGCAGGTCCCGGTGATGCTGGGCCACAGCCAGCACGTTCCCGCGTACCTGCCGCAGCCGATCCGACGGCGGCCGGTCGCCCCACGCCCAGGCGTCGTACCAGTCTTCCTCGCCGCCTTCGTCCCAGCCGTCGTGATCGCCGTCGTCGCCGTTCTCGCCGGTTTCGTCGCCGGTGTGCGCGGCCGCCGGTGGTGTTTCCCGGGCGGCACCGTGCCAGTACGCGGCGATAGCGCTGGTCTGCCGCACGATCGTCTCCGCCGCCTCATCGTCGGGCCACAGCTGCACCAGATACCGGTCCACGGTCGGTTCTCCGGACATGACAGTGTCAGCATCCCGGGCGGCGTCCATCCCGGCGGCGCAGTACCGCGCGCGTAGCAGGCCGGTGCCGGGTATCCGGACGTCGAACGAGTCCTGGAACGACCGGACGCACATGTCCACCGACGGCGGCGTGAACGGCACGTCGACGATCTCCTCCCAGCCGGCGCCGAGTTCCGGTGCCGTCGCGTGCCACTCGATACGCAGCGGCACCCGGCCGGTGTGCAACCCGGTGATCATCGACAGGACGCCGGGGACCGCGGCGCCGGCGAGCCCGTTCTGCTGACCCGCCCACGTGCCACCCAGGTCCGGGTGCTCGTCACCGCAGGTCAGGAACATGAACCCGTAGTGCACCGGCACGTCAGCGTCGAACAACACGATCATGAACTAGATCGTGCCGGACCGTGCCCCGGCCGCGTACCGGCATCACCTGCACCGGCCTCCGCCCTGAGCGCCGGCCGCGCGGACCGTCGAGAGTCCGGTGGCGTCACCGTGGCATTTACCCGGATCAGAACCGATACCCGGAATACCCGTGCCGAGCCGGGTGAAACGGCGGGAGAAATGGACTCTCGCCGGTGTGCAGAATTTGGAGGCAATGGCCGGAATCCTCCGACGCCGTCCCCTTGACCAGCTGAAACGCGATGTTGGCCACTCAATGTGGTGACATCTGTCGTGAATGGGTCCGCTATCGAGGGGTAGCAAACACGTCGTAGCCGTTGACCCCCCGAAGAAAAGGGAGATCCCCCATGATCACGCAGGAGAAGTTCGGTTCGCTTCGCGGCCTCGAGGTCGTCGACAACGACGGCGACAAGATCGGCACAATCGGTGCGGTATGGACCGACGGCGCCGGCAAGCCGACGTGGGCGAGTGTCCGGACCGGACTGTTCGGCATGAACGAGTCGCTGTTCCCGCTGCAGAACGCCGATCTGCGCGGCGACCACCTCGTGGTGCCGTTCGACAAGGCCACGGTCAAGGACGCCCCCAACGTCGACGCCGACCATGACGAGCCGTTGAACCAGGACGAGGTCGACCGCCTCTACCAGCACTACAACATCAACTGGGACGAGACCTACCGGTCCTACCAGGACGGCGCCGCTACGGCGGACGCCTCCTACACCGGCACCACGACGACCGCCGGCCGGGAGACCGAGGGCCTGACCGGCGACGCCATGACCCGTTCGGAGGAGCGACTCAACGTCGGCACCGAGCGTGAGCAGACCGGCCGGGCCCGGCTGCGCAAGTACGTGGTGTCCGAGCAGCAGCAGGTGTCGGTTCCGGTGACCCGCGAAGAGGTGCGGCTCGAGCGCGAGCCGATCACCGGCGCCAACCGCGACGCCGCGTACACCGGCCCGGATCTCACCGAGTCGGAGCACGAGGTGACCCTGCATGCCGAGCGGCCGGTGCTGACCACCGAGACCGTCCCGGTGGAGCGGGTCAAGCTCGGCAAGGAGACCGTCACCGAGCAGCAGACCGTCGGTGGCGAAGTCCGCAAGGAGCGCATCGAGGCTGACCTGCCCGACGAGGACGGCCGCCGCACCATCAGCTGAAACTGAACCCCCGTCGGACCTGTCGGTGCCCCGCCTTCCTGGAGGCGGGGCACCGGTGTGTCCCTCGTGACCGTCGCCTCTGCCGGATCGGTTACCGCTCAAGTCCTTCGCCGGAGAGCCGATGATGCCTGCTGGAGGGCAGGCACATGCAACGAGTAGGGATTTGGGTAGCCGGGGCGATCGCCGCCGGCTTGGCCGTGCAGGGTCTTGTGCCGCTCCTGGAGTCCCGCACCGCCGTCGTGTTCGACAACCTTCTCCTCGCGTTGATCGCACTGGTCACCACGCTGGGTCACGTCAGGCAGGCCAGACTGTCCCAGGGGCGGCGGCGTCGTGCGTGGTGGCTGGCCGCCGTCGCCGCCGGCTTCTGGTCGCTGTCCAGCCTGATCGACACGGCGGACGTCTTCACGTCGACCGAAACGATGCTTGACGAAATACTCGCGGTGGGCGCAGCGATCTGCTCACCGATCGCGCTGGTGATACTCGGCGCCGCGGCCAGGGGCGATCTCGTCAGCCGGCTGCCCCGGCTTCTCGACGTCGCCACGGTTGCCGGCGCACTGTTCTTCCTTGCCTGGGAGTTCGTTCTCGGCCCGGCCTATGCGCGCCTTCCGGAGGGCACCGGCCCGCTCATCGTCCTCGTCGTTCTTCCCGAGCTGATCGGTGCGGCGTACGCGGTCGTTCTGCTCTCCCGCAGCCTGTCCAGCCGCGGTGATGTGGCGTTGAGCCTGCTCGCGGCGGCACTGATGGCGTTCGCGGCGACGATGCTGCTCGCGGTGCACAACCTCGCCCAGGAACTGCCCTGGTACGCCACCGGGGTCGGCGCGGGTTACGTCATCGCGGGCCTGCTGACCGCACTTGCCAGCTGGGCGCCGCTGCCGGCGCAGACCTTCACCGGCCGGACGCGCCAGGACGGGAGGTGGGCGCTGCTGCCGTACCTGCCGGTCAGTCTCGCCTTCGGCGCCGCGGCCTGGCACTTCATCCGCACCGGCAACGTCACCGTCGTCCTGTTCTGGTTGCTGCTGTCCACCGCCAGTCTCGTGCTGGTCCGCCAGTTCCTCAACGTGCGCGTCATCCAACGGCTCGCCGACGACCTGCGATGCCAGCGCGCTGAGCTGGCCCACCAGGCCTCCCACGACTCGCTGACCGGCTTGGTGAACCGCGCCGGCTTCCAGCAACAGGCGCACGCGGCGCTGGCGACGGCCGGCCCCGACGGCCTGACCGGCGTCCTGCTGATCGACCTCGACGGTTTCAAGGCCGTCAACGACACCTACGGGCACGGTGCCGGAGACGCCTTGCTCGTCGGTGTGGCGGCACGGCTCCGTGCGGGCGTACGCGGCGGCGACACGGTGGCCCGCCTCGGCGGCGACGAGTTCGTGGTGCTGTTGCCCCACCTGAATCACCCCGACGACGCGACGGACATCGGCGCCCGTGTGCTGGAACAGCTCACCGAGCCGATCGACGTGGGCGGCACCCTGCTCACCGCACGCGGCAGCGTCGGCGCGACCGTGGGCCCCGGCGGCCGGTATCAGCCGCTCGAGCTGGTGGAACAGGCCGACGCCGCCCTGTACGAGGCCAAGGCGGCCGGCAAGGGCGTGGTACGGAGCTACGCCACTGCGGTCGAGAGCCACCGCGACGGTGCGGACCCGGTCGACGAAGGACAGGGCACCAGCGAAGCCGCCGGGCACGACGGTCCGCAGCCCGGTGAGGACCGCCGGCGAGCGATCACGGCGCCGTAACCCCGGCGGAGGTTGGTTCACGCCGTTGTTCGGCGGTCTCTCACCCCGTGCGGGTGGTGCCGTCGGGAAGCCGTACCGGCAACATCGGCTCCGGTGTGCCCGCGACGCACAGCACCTTGCGTCCAGCCGTACGCCGGCAAGGAGTTGATCATGCATGGGGCTGCCGTCACCCTGGTCATGCTTGCCGTGTTCGGCTGGGGTCTGGTCTCGGCCCAGCTCAGCCGGGCAGACCTGAGCGCCCCGATCGTCTTCGTCCTGCTCGGACTGCTGTTCGCTGACGGCGCCCATGTCGTCGACCCGGAGGTGACGCAGGAGATCGTCAAGCTGCTCGCCGAGGTCACCCTCGTCTGGGTCCTGTTCGCCGATGCCTCCCGGGTCGGGCCCCGGGAGGTACGCGCCGACCTCGGCCTGTACACCCGGCTGCTTGCCGTCGGGCTGCCGCTGACCATCGCCGGGGGGAGCGCTGCTGGCCGCGTTGCTCTTCGACGGGCTCGGTGTGTGGCTCGCGCTGCTGATCGGCGCCGCCCTCGCGCCGACCGACGCGGCGCTGGGTGCCGCGGTGATGAGCAACCCCGCCGTACCGCAGAAGGGTGCTGAACGTCGAGAGCGGACTCAACGACGGCATAGTCACCCCGGTGGTGACCATCGCCATCGCCGGTGCCGCCGCGGCCGAGGCCGTGCAGGGCGCGGCGAGCCTGGGCGGCGCCGTGATCGATCTCGCCGTCGGCGTCGCGACCGGGACTGTCGCCGGCCTGCTCGGCGGCCACGGCATGCGGATCGCCCGCCGGCGCGGATGGGCGTCCGAGGACTTCGCCGGGCCGGCCGTGCTCGCCCTCGCACTGGCCTCCTACACCGGAACGCTGTGGCTCGGCGGCAACGGCTTCGTCGCCGCGTTCGGCGCGGGCCTGGCTTTCGGCCATTTCGCCGGCCGTGGCGGTGCCAAGGAGGTCTTCTACGTCGAGCAGACGGGCGTTCATCGGATGGTTCGGTCCACGACCATCTGCCGACATGCGGGCTGGCGGCCGGCAAGAGCGTGCCAATGCCACGCCACGACGCTGAGGGCAACCGGTAAGCGAATCATGCCGCCGGGTCGAGCCGACCGGGTGACCTGTCCGCCCGGACGTACGTATCGATCATGTTCTATCGGTCCCTACGCTGGGCCGCGCGGGGGCAACGTTCGGAGGAGGCGGTGGACATGGCCGGAGACGTTCCGGTGGCGAGCCAGGTGGTGCGACGGGTACTGACCCGGGCGATCGGCGACGCCGAGTACAAGCGGACGCTTCTGGAGAACCCGGACGAGGTGATGCGGACCGAGCTGGCCCGGGCCGGTGAGCCCGTGCCGGCCATCGACTTCGACGTCGTCGAGGAGACCGCGACGAAACGGTTCCTCCGGGTGCCCGTCTCGCGGTCCGAACGAGAGGCCCAAACGGTACTTCAGCCACTGTTCACCTTCGTGGACACGGCCGGCACCGAGGCCCTCGAGCGGTTCGTCCGCGCGCCCAAGGCGAAACTCGAGGAGCTCTTCGATGTCGACATCGATCCGGACATCGACGTCGTCGTCCGGATCGAGCGCGAGGACCAGCGGGTGCTGGTGATCCCGTGGAACGAGTTCGGTGCGATCAGCTCGGACAAGGACCGCCCCGACAATCAGAGGATCAAGCTCTGTCCCAAGGGCGTCACGGTCGACCTGTGCCCGGAGGACGTCACGATCGCCGACATCTGCCCGGCCGACTGTACGTTCACCCATCAGTGCCCATGCACCATCTCGAATACCGATACCGGTGCCTTCTGCACCATCCAGAAGGGTCCCACCACCGGGCCGTCGGCCTCGGTGCAGAAGACCTCGGACCTGCTCGACGAGTGACCGGCGTGACGGTGGACGCGCGCACCGGTCGATGGCTGACGGCCGGAGCATCACTGTGGGAACGCCTGGACGCGCTGGAGCACTGCGACTGCCGACCGGCCTGCGGGCTCGGCGCCGGACCCGGGGAGCTGGCCGCGGTGATCGACGCGCTCGGCGGCACCGAACCCGCCAAGCGGTGGCTGACCCATGCCGGTGTCTCCGAGCGGGGGATCGCGGCGGTCCTGGCGACGGGCGAACCGGCGGCAACGGCATGCGTGGCCCGCCACGTCGCTGCACTGCCCTGGGCCTGGTGCGCCCGCAACGCGCTGGACGTACTCGAAAGCACGCCACCGCGCGTCCTCACGCCGTCACCGGAGACGACGCTGCCCCTGTTCCCGGAGATCTCCGCGCCGATGGTGCGGGAGGCGTCCCGGCGGGTGACGGTGCCGGACCGGTCCGGCTTCGCCGAGGCTCTCGCCCGGTCCCGGGTGACGCTCTGGCACGACCTCGGAAAAATGCTCCAGGACCTGCTTGCCGCGGATTTCCAGGCGTACCGGGCGGAGTCGGCGCCCCGGTTCCTCGGCGGCGACGGCGAGGACGCCTATCGGCGCTGGCTCCTCGAGTTCCGTGACGGGCGCGGCCGTGCCGTCGCGGCCGACTATCCGGTGCTGTTCCGGCTGGTGGGGGAGCGGATCGCGGGCTGGTCCGCGGCGATGTCGGAGTTGTTCGACCGGCTGGACGAGGATTGGGCGCGGCTCGCGGCGACGTTCCGGTTCGACCCGTGCGCCGCTCTGGACGACGCGGTGTTCGGCCTGTCCGACCTGCACCATCACGGGCGCCAGGTGGTACGCCTGACCGCCGCCGGCCGGCACTTCTACTACAAGCCGCGCTCGATCGACGGCGAAGCCCTGTGGCTGGACCTGCTCGGCGAACTGACCGGAGGCCCGTACCATCGCGCTCTGGCCGCCGCACCCCTACTGGTCCGCCGCGGATACGGATATGTCGCCGAAGCTCCCCGGACCCCTTTGGAACGTCCCCGGGTCGAGCCGTACCACCGGGAACTGGGCGCGGTCCTGGCCCTGAGCTACGCGGTCAACGGCACCGACGGGCACCTGGAGAACCTGGTCCCCGCCCACGGGCATCCGGTCATCGTCGACCTGGAGACGCTGCTGGACGCCCCCACCGCCGTGACCGAACTCCCCGGGACCAGCCTGTTCGCCGCCACCCAGGGCTGGACCTACCTGCAGGGTCACTCGGTGGCGTCGACCGGGCTCCTGCCGCACTGGGCCGCATGGGACGACCGGGTGATCGACTACAGCGGCATCGGCGCGTACACCGACGGCAACGACGTCCACGTCACCAAGCGCCTCGTCGTGGAGAACCCCGGCACGATGCGCCTGTGCCTGCGCGAGGAGACGGTGACCGGCGGTCCCGCGCCGAGCATCCCGCTGTGCGACGGCGAGGAGGTGGCGGCCACCGACCACGTGGACGCGGTGATCGCCGGTTTCACCGACGGCTACCGCTGCCTCGACCGTGATCTGCTCCTGCGCCTCTGTTCCGCCCGGCCACGCCTGGTGCGCCAGGTACTGCGCCCCACCATGCGTTACGCGGCAACGGCCGCCCTGCTTCTGGCGCCACGCCGGGCGACGTCCGGGATCCGCCGGACCGCGGACACACTGCAGGCCCTGCACCAGCCCTGGATGAGCCGGTCCACCCTGTGGCCCCGGGTGGTGGTGGCGGAGGCACGGGCGCTGGACCGGGGAGACATACCCCTGTTCTCGGTACGATCCGACGAGCTGCTGTTGCACCACGGCGACGAGCTGATCGGACCCTGGTTCGCCGAGACCCCGCTCGCGGCCCTGGACTCCAAGCTCCGTACCCTCGCACCGGCCGACCTGGCTCTGCAGAGCCGCATGATCCGCCTGTCGTTCGCGGCCCGCGCCGCCGGCAACTCCCCGCATCCCGGCACCGGCACGGCACCGGCTCGCGCGACGACACCGCCGGCCGACGCCACCGACCACGTCGGCACGGTCACGAAGCGTCTCGAACAGGAAGCCGTCGAAGTGGGCGGCGGCATCGCATGGCTGACCCTGGCGTACGACGCCCAGACCGAACGATACGACTACCGGCTGGCCGATCACGGCGTCTTCAGCGGCAGTGCCGGCACGGCCGTGTTCCTCGCCGCGGCGGGTCACGGCGACCTGGCGGAACGCGCCCTCACCCACAGCAGCGAACACCTGGCCGCCGCCTCCGACCTGACCCCCAGCGCGCACGCGTTGTCGCTGCTCAGACTGGCCTACGCGGCGGCGTGGCTGCACCGTTGCGGTGTCGGCGTCCCGTCCGCACTCGCCGATGCGGTCGCGGCGATCGACCCCGCGGTCATCCGCCAGGACCGGCATCTCGACGTGCTGTTCGGGTGCGCGTCCGGCCTGGTGGCCGCTTCCCGGGCCGCGGACGTGTTCGGCTGGCCGCGCCTGCGGGACTGCGCCGACGTCTGCGCGGAGACTCTGCTCGCCACCCAGTGTCCCGGCAGCGGCGGGTGGCAGACGACCAGTTCCCCGCCCATCAGCGGCTTCTCCCACGGCGCGTCCGGAATCATGTACGCCCTGGCCGAGGCGGCACCGTCCGGCTCCCGCGTGAGCCGAGCTGTCGAGCGGGCCCTGCGGTTCGAGGCGGCCTGCTTCGACGACCGCACCGGAACCTGGCGGCGCACCCCGGACACCGAAGGTCACGGCGTCTCGTGGTGCCACGGCGCCCCCGGAATTGGCCTGGCCAGAGCCGGCCTGATCCGCGCGGGCTGGACCGAGTCCTCCATCGGTGACGACCTCACCCGGGCCGTCGACGCCACCCGCCGCCACACCACCGGCACCGACACGTTCTGCTGCGGGGCGGTCGGCGGATCCGAGCTGTTCCTGGCCGCCGGCCTGCCCGACGAGGCCCGCACCCTGCTGTCTGCCACGGTCCTGTCCCGCGAGCCGGGCACGTACGACCTCGGCACATCGACGAACGCGGTCTGTCATCCGGGCCTCTACCAGGGCTGGCCGGGCATCGCCTACGGCCTGCTGCGCTCCCGCGACCCGTCCCGCCACCCGAGCTTCGCCCTGTGGGACCTCCCCGCCGGCTGACCGTCACTCGCCCTGCCAGCATTTCCCCGGTTCCACGTGGGTAGCGTTACCCCGTGATGGACGATATCTTCGCCGGCGGCGGTGCCACGGGGCGCCTGATGAGCCAGCTCGACTGGTCGGTCACAGATGTCGGTCCGGTACAGACCTGGTCGCAGAGTATGCGGGCGGCCGTCCGGATTGTGCTGTCCTCCCGCTATCCGATGCTGCTGCTGTGGGGACCGAATTACACCCAGCTCTACAACGACGCCTACTCCGCGCTGATCGGCGACAAACATCCGGATGCGCTCGGCGGCGATGTCCGCGTGACGCTCGCCGAGGGCTGGGACGTTCTGGAGCCGTTGATCGTCGACGCCACGGCGACCGGCGTGGCCAGCTGGGTGCCGGCGCTGCAGCTGGCACTGGACCGGTCGGGCTACCGCGAAGAGGCGTACTTCAGCGTCTCCCACGCGCCCGCCCGCGACGACGACGGCGCCACCGTGGGCATTCTCGCCGTGTGCAGCGAGGTCACCGAGCAGGTGGTCGGCGAGCGCCGGCTGCGGCTGCTGCGTGACCTCGCCGTGCCGGCCGGTGGCCGGAGCGCCGACGTCGAGCGGGTCTGTGCGCAGCTCTGCGCGGTGATCGGCGAGCACCGGATCGACGTACCGTTCGCCGCCATCTATCTGCGCGACGGCGCCCTGCTGCGCCGCGCCGCAGCCGTCGGGGTGAGCGACGCCGACCGGGTGCTGCCGGCCGTCGTCGCCCCGGCCGACGACGGGTGGCGCCTGCACGTCGCCGCCGGCGGCGAGAGCGTCGACGTCGACGAGGTCACCGAGCGGCTGACCATCACCGGTGGCGCCTGGGACGACCTGGTACGCACCGCCGTCGCGGTTCCGTTGCCGTCCGCCGAGCGGTCCCAGCCGCTGGGTGTGCTGCTGGCCGGCGTCAGCCCCAGCCGGGGCCTGGACGAGACGTACCGGTCGTTCTTCGAGCTCCTCGCACAGCAGGTAGCGGTCGCGGTGCGCAACGCCCAGGCGTACCAGCAGGAGCGGGACCGCGCCGCGGCGCTGGCCGAACTGGACCGGGTCAAGACCGACTTCTTCACCAACGTGAGCCATGAGTTCCGTACCCCGTTGACGTTGATGATGGGTCCGTTGGCCGACGCCCTTGCCGATACCGGCGAGCCGCTCGGGCCGGCCCAGCGGGACCGGATGGAAATCGCCCTGCGCAACGCCGACCGGCTGCTGTCGCTGGTGAACGATCTGCTGACATTCTCCAGCCTGGAGGCCGGCCGGGCGGATCACCACCCGCGACCGATCGACCTCGCCCGCTACACCGCCGAGCTCGCCGGTGTCTTCCGGGCGGCGGTCGAACGTGCCGACCTGCGCCTGGTGGTGGACTGCCCACCGCTGCCGCACACGGTGGCCGTCGACCCGCTGAACTGGGAGAAGATCGTCACCAACCTCCTGTCGAACGCCCTCAAGTTCACCTTCGTCGGTGAGATCCGGGTGCGGCTGGAGGTAGACGCCACCACGGTACGGCTGACCGTCGCGGACACCGGCATCGGAATCGCCGCGCAGGATCTGCCCCAGCTGTTCGACCGCTTCCACCGCGTCCGAGGGGTGCAGTCCCGCAGCCACGAGGGCAGCGGAATCGGCTTGGCACTGGTCCGCGAGCTGGCCCGGCTGCACGGCGGTGATGTCACCGTCGAGAGCGCCCCCGGTGCCGGCAGCACTTTCACGGTGACCGCGCCGCTGGTCGCGGCCACGGCCGCGGAACCGCTGCCGGACATGTCGGCCGCGCAGGTTGCGGCCCGGGAAGCGGCCGGCTGGCTGGACGCCGCGCAGACCACGGCCGAGTCCTCGCGGCCGGCGGCGGACGTGGCCCGGATCCTCGTCGCGGACGACAACAGCGACATGCGGGCCTACCTGCGGCGGCTGCTCAGCGGCCAGGGCTGGCAGGTGGAACTCGCCGCGGACGGGCGTGCGGCGCTGGAGGCGATCCGCCGGTTCCCGCCGGACCTCCTGCTCACCGACGTGATGATGCCGCGCATGGACGGTTTCGCCCTCGTCCGGGCAGTACGGGCCGACGAGGCCACCCGGGCGCTGCCGGTGGTCATGCTGTCCGCCCGAGCCGGCGACGAGTCCGGCGTCGAGGGCCTGGAGGCCGGTGCCGACGACTACGTGGTCAAGCCGTTCACAGCGGCGGAACTGCTGGCGCGGGTCCGCAACACCCTGCGATCGGCGCGGGTCCGCGCCGTGCACACCCGGCAGCTGTCCGCGTTCGCCGACACCGCTGCGGTGATAGCGTCCGGCCGCGCTCTCGAGGAGGCGTTCCAGGCCGTCACCGAGCAGGCGCGGGCCCTGTTGGAAGGCGTCGCCGCCGAGGTCGTGGTCGCCGGCGACGACGAACGTCCCCCGCTGCGGTTCACCTCCGGTGCGCAGCGCATACGCGCCGGGGAGCCCGGCACGGTCCGCGCGGTTGTCCGCGGTCTGTACGGCGAGCAGATCGGTACCCTCACCGTGCTCACCGACCCGGCGCGCCGGGCCGGCGATCAGAACCGGAACCTGCTCGAGCCGATGGCGAACATGCTCGCCTCCCTGGCACAGACCGGCTGGCAACTCGACCACGACCGCCAGCTGGCGCTGACTCTGCAGCAGAGCCTGCTCCCGGAGGATCTGCCCCACGTCGACGGCTTCGAACTGCAGGCCGCCTACCGGCCGGCCGCCGGGCGTGTCGGAGGCGACTGGTACGACGTCGTGGTGCTGCCGGACGGCGGCGCGGTGCTCAGCATCGGTGATGTGGCCGGCCACGGGCTGGGTGCCGCGGTGATGACCGGCCAGGTGCGCAACGCGGTCCGGGCGTACGCGGTGGAGGACGCGGCGCCTGCCACCGTCGTCACCCGGGTGGCCGAACTGATGTCGCGCCTCGGTACGCCGAGGATGGCCACGCTGTTCGTGCTTCACCTGCGGCCGGGCACCGGGGACTTCGCCTGGTGCAGCGCGGGGCATCCCACCCCGGTGTATTCCGGCCCGGGGCAGGACACCCATCTGATGCAAGGGATCGTCGGGCCGCCCCTCGGCCTGCGCCGGGCGTCGTACCGGCAGAACGACGGCTCCTTGCCGCCCGGCGCCCAGGTGTTGTTCTACACCGACGGCCTGGTCGAGGACTTCCCGTCCTCCATCGACGTCGGACTCGACCGGCTGCAGCGGCGGAGTCAGGAACTGCACGCGGCCGGCGCGTCCCCTGCCGCGCTGCTCGACACCCTGCTGGCCGACGTACCCGACCCGCAACGCGACGACATCGCGGCGCTTGTCCTGCGCCGACACCGGACTCCGGACGCACAACCCGTGGCCGAGGTGCCGGACCTGCACGTCATGTGGACGTACCCGCTGGACCCGTCGGCGTCCGGCATGCTGCGCCGGGACGTGCGCACCGCCCTGGCTGACCACAACATCGACTCCGACCTGCTGTACGACCTGCAGGTGGCCGCGACCGAGGCGGTCAACAACGCGGTGGAACACGCACAGCAGCCCAGCCGGCCCGAAGTGGAGGTCGAGTTGCGGGTCCGCGACGGCACGGTCCTCATCGTGGTGCGTGACTTCGGAGGGTGGCGAGCCCGGCCGGCGGTCCGTGATCGAGGCCGCGGCGCCCTGCTGATGAGCGCCTACGGTGACGTCCGGGTGGTCCCGACCGCCACCGGGACCACCGTCACCATCGAACGCCGCTGGCAGTCCCCGAGCCGGTGACTTCTGCCGTGCCCGTAGCTGTCGTCAGGCGGCCTCGTGAGCAGAGACCGCGGAGTTCGCATAGGCGACCCGGTTACGGCCGGCTTCCTTGGCGCGGTAGAGGGCCGCGTCGGCTGCGGCGAGCACGGATCGCACGTCGGTGGCATGTGCGGGAAACATCGCTACGCCGAGACTGGCGGTGATCGGTACCGGCGAGGCGGTCTGTTCGATGTCGTGCCGGAGTTGCTCGGCGACGGCCCTGGCCTGCTCGTGATTCGGGCCGGCGAGGATGACGGCGAATTCCTCACCACCGTACCGGGCCGCGAGATCCGCAGGTCCGCAGCGGGCTTGCAGCGTTCTGGCTGCTGCGCACAGCGCCTCGTCACCGGTCTGATGCCCATGTGTGTCGTTGAGCGACTTGAAATGATCGAGGTCGACCATGATCAGACTGAACCCGGGGCCGCCCGCACGGGCCTGGGCCACGGCGCGGGCCAGGTGAGTGTTTAAGGTTCCCCGGTTCGACAGGCCGGTCAGCGCATCCCGTTCGGCGGCGCGGCGCACCTGGGCGTTCAACAGCTCCCGCCCCAGCGCGACACCGGCCTGAATGGTGGCCTGGTGCAGGGCCACCACGACTCGACGCTCGACTCGGGGAGATCGACGGCGCCAGCGGTCGTGGCTGACGGCGACGACGCCACATAGTTGGTCCATGACGTACGGCAGAAGAATGACGTTCCGGGCGCCAGGCAGCCAGCCGGCGAGCTCCGGGTTGCCGACGGCATCGATCCGGCGGAGAAGGCGTACCGGAGTGTCGGTTGTCGCCGAGCGCACGTACTCGTCCATGGCGTCGAGCGGCAGACCACTGAGCACCCGCTCCCCGTCCGGCCCCGCGATGAGCCCGAATCCCGTGGGCGCGGGTTCACCGCCCAAGGGGTAGACCACGACGGCGATCCGGTTGACGAGCATGTCGTCGCGTGCGAACCCGGCCAGGCGCCGGACGACGTCCGCCGGAGACTGGGTGCCGGTCAGTGTGCTGCCGAACAGGCGGAGCTTCTCGCTGTCGTACCGGCGCCGCCGCAGTTCCCGTTCGTTGACCGCAGCGAAGGCGGCGGTCAGGACGGTGACCGACCACAGGCCCCCGATGTACCAGGCAAGGTCGGACAGTTGCATCGGTGACAGGGGCTGCAACCCTACGGTCATCTCCACGACGGCGAAGGCCAGCACACTGTGCCAAAGCGCGAGTTTGATGCCGGTGCGGAACGACCCGAGCAGGGTGGCACCCAGAACATGCGCGCACACCAGCAGCGGAATCCTGCCGTCCGCCGCACCCAGCGACCACCAGCCCCAGGCGAGCAGGACGCCGTCACCCAGCAGCCCGAGCGAGAACGCGAACAGGGCGACCCGCCGCCATCGCCGTACCAGCGGGACAGCGGCATAGGTGAGCATCAGCCAGCCGGCGGCCTCGGCTATGAGCGCCAGGTGGTCGGCACCGTCGCGTTCGGCAGTGAGCAGGAGGATCGCCAGGACCACTGTCACGAGGGCGCGCGACGCCAGCGTCCAGTGGTAGCGGTCGATGACGGGAGCGAGTTCCTCTGCTCTCCATCGCGACGTCATCGGGCACCGATGCGGTGTCTTCCGCCGGAGCCGGTGCCGACCGGACTCAGCGGAGCGGCCGAGGTTCCGTGCTCGTCGAAATACATGAACCGGTCGCGGGTGAGCGGGGCGGCCGCCAGTTTCGGGTCCCGGCGGTCCATCCGGTTCTGCACGGCGAAGAAGACCTGCATGGCGAGCAGGGCGAGCAGCGGGACGACCAGGTGCCCGATGTTGGCGGCGACCGCCTCGAAGACGGCGGCGACCGTGCGGGTCGCGAGGTAGTCGACGGCAACGCTCCCGGTGCCGGTCGACGGCGGGATCTCCGTCGCGGGTGATGCGGTGGCCGGGAGTGCGGTGGCCAGGACCACCGTCATGGCGGCAACGGGCACGCCGGCAGCGATCAGTGGAAGCCGGCCACCGGCGGCCACCGGCAGCCATGCCGTGCGCCTGTTGTCGGCCGACGGAAGCCGCCAGGGCCGGCCGACCCCGCTGCGTGAAACCGTTATGTGAGGCACTCCGTTCGTATCGGCACCCGCGTGAGCAGGCTGAACAAAGCCTTGACAGGCGCGGCTGGCTGCCGATGCTGCGGAGGAAATCCGACACCATGACGCGGACCCTGGAGCGGACCCGGATGATCAGCGCAGACCATGAGGCTATGTGGGTGCCGGCCGGCACCTGGGCGGACGGCAACGGTTCGCCGCACGGCCCGCGGGCTATGTGTTCCGGGTCGTCGCCGGAGGTAACGGCGATGGGTCACCGACGGCGGCGGAGCCGGCAGCTCACTGCCGGCCGGCTTCTGATGTCGGTGGTCGCCCTGCTCGGCGGTTGCGCGGCGATGAGCGGAGGAGCGGTTCTGGTCGCTGATCAGGTCAAGGCGGAATATCAGGCCCGACGCGCCACGATAGTGCCGGGCCGCGTAGGGACACCGGTGACAAATGCCGGAATGACCTATCTCGTCGAGAGCATCGCGGTGAAGGACTCCCTGCTCACCGATGGCGGCCAGCACATCCGGCCAGGATCGGGCGACGTGCTCGTAGTCGTCGGTGTGGTGGTCACCAACGTCGGACGGGAACCGCGGACGTTCCTGGAGAACTCCGCCAAGATTCTCGCCGCGACCGGGATCGAGTACGGCACCGTCGTGGGCACCGTGGATTCGCTTGACATGGCCCAGGTCCGTCCCGGACGGCCCTACCGCGGCAGTCTGGCGTTCCAGGTCCCGTCGAGCACCCTGTCCGACGCGACGATCGTCATCGGAGATCTCTGGGGCAACGGCGAAGTCAGGGTTCCCCTGGGCCGTCAGCCATGAAGCGATTCACCACCGAAGCGGCACATAGCTCAACTACGGCTAACGCGAACCGACCTGTAACCACGTCACATGTCCCGTGGACGGAGTTCATGATGTTGCGCAGTTGGAGACCCCGCCTTGCCTTGGCGGCCGTGCTGGCCGTCGCCGCCTGCCTCGGCATCGCCGGCCCTGCCCACGCCGCTGCCCTGACCAACGTGACCTGGTCGATGTCCAACCCACAGCCGGGCGCCATCGGCGTGCGCTACACCTGGGCCTTCACCACTCCGACCGGCGGCACCATCCAGGCGATCACCTTCACCGTGCCGGCCACCACCGCCGGTGCCGCGCTCACCGTCCCCGACGCGTACGGCGTGACCGGTGGCAACGCTGTCCTGGCCGGCAGCACAGTCACCTACACGGTCACCACCCCGGGCCCGGTGGCGGCGGGGTCCTCCATCCTGATCTCGATCGACGGCTTCACCAACACCGCGACCCCGAATGCCTACACCAGCACGGTGACGACTGTGGTGGGCGGCGTCAACACCGACACGGGCGCCAGCGGTGCGGTCACGATCAGCAACAACAGCACCACGGTGACCGTGGTGGTCGCCCGGTCCACCGCGTTCACCAGCGACACCACCAGCTTGAACATAAACATGGACCCGTCCGTGCCGGCGCTGGCCGACAAATCGCAGGCGGTGAACCTGACCATCGCCACCAACGCGGCCAGCGGGTACACCCTGAACGTCAAGACGAACCAACCGCTCACCGGAGCGCACCTGAGCAACCCCCAGTTCACGCCGGCCACGGCCGACATGACCACCGGGGTGGCGTCGGGCGCCTTCGCCAACGGCACCTTCGGGTACACGATGACCGCCACCGGCGCCGGCTCCCTGCAGTCGACGCCGCTGTCCAACGGCAACTACGTCGGCTACCGGGTGGCCGGTGACAACGTCGTCAGCGCGAACGCACCCACGAGCGGCGACACGGTGGTCATCACGAACCGAGCGAAGATCAACCATAACCAGCGCCCGGACGCCTACAGCGCCACAGTCACCTACACCGTGACCCCGAACTACTGACCGACGATAGGGATGGAGAGCCGCCGGTGCGCACCTTTCTGAGCCGGGTCGCGGTGTTCGCCGCCGTGTTCGCCGCCGTGGCAGCTGCTCCGGCCGGCGTCCACGCCGCGCCGTCCCCGCGCCCGGTCACCGCCGGCTCGGCCGACTTCTCGGTAAGCACCGCGGCAGCACCGGTGTCACCCGGTGCGGACAGCGTGGTACGCACCCAGCTCACCGTCGCCAACAACGGCGCGCACGACCTCACGGTCACCCTGCGATCGGTCGGTGCCCGCGCGAAGGACGGCGGCCAGGTCGACTTCAGCGAGCAGAGCGACCCGGTGTGGTCGCCGGGAATCACCGTCGCCCCCAGCCTCCGGCTGGCCGCGGCCACCTATCGCAGTGTCCCGGTCGAGATCCGGGTGCCGTCCGGGATGCTTCCGGACATCTACCTGCTCGGCTTCGTTGCCGAGGCCCAGCCGACCGACCCGAATGCCACGGTGCGCATCTACCACCGCATCGGCGCGCTCATCAGCGTCCAGATCAGTGGCGCACGCGAGCGGCGCCTGGAGGTCCGTGCCCTTCCGGGTGGGTTCATCCGCATCGGCTCCACGTTCGACGGCGAGTTCGAGGTGCGCAACGTCGGCGACGCCGGAGCGCTCGCCCGCAGCCAGGTGATGATCGGTTCAGGGCTGACCCACGAAGCTGTCGGCATGGTCCATGCCAGTGACGAGATGCAACTCTTCCCGGCCGGGACCAAACGCAACGTGAGCTTCAGCTACGCGGTGCCCGGTTTCTTCCTGTACGCCCGGCCACAGGCCCAGGTTCTGTACGGCGACGGCTCACCCACCCTGCAGACGATCACGTCGAACGGCCGTCCCCTGCTGGTCATCCCGTGGATGACCCTCATCCTCCTCGGCGTGCTGGCAACCCTGCTGATGGCATACCTCATCTGGTCGCGACGCCACCGCAAGGCGCGCCGCGCGGCCGAGGCCGCCGCCGACCGGCGCCCGGTCGCCCGGCACCGTGCGGCGAGGACCACGTGGGCCGGCTGACCGGGCGGTGCCTCGCCGCCGTCGTCATCCTTGCGGCCACCGTGACCGCCGTAGCTTCCCCCTCGCAGGCCGCGCCGGGCGACCTGGCCACCGTGGCCGGTAGCGTCGTGCCCAGCGCCAACGCCACCTCGCTTGCGATCGGAGCGCGCGGTGTCGCGGTCAGCGGGACCATCCTCTACGTCGCCGACGCCGACTCGAACGCGATCCGCAAGGTCGACCTCACCACCGGCATCGCGACGGTGGTCGCGGGCATGGGTGCCCCGAACAACGCCGGCGACAACGGCCCGGCCACCTCCGGCGGCCTGAACAACCCCTCCGACGTGACCTTGGACGGCAACGGCGACCTGGTCATCGCCGCCACCAGTAACGCCCGTATCCGCAAGGTCGCCCTGGGCAGCGGAGTGTTGACCACGGTGGCCGGCACTAGCATCGGCAACTCCGGCGACGGCGGGCCGGCGACCTCGGCCGCGCTGAACAACCCGGCGTCCGTAACGGTTGCGCCCAACGGTGACTACTACATCGCCGACACCGACAACGCGCAGGTCCGGAAAGTCACCGCGGCCACCGGCATCATCAGCACCTTCGCGAGCGGTCTTGCCAAGCCGTACAACATTGCCTTCGACAGCACCGGGAACGTCCTGGTGACCGACTGCGCCGCCAACACGATCATCCGCTATCCGGCGGCCGGCGGCGTCGGCACCATCGTGGCGGGCGCCGGCGGGCTGAACGCCTTCGCCGGTGACGGCGGGCCCGCGACAGCCGCGCGCCTGGCCTGTCCAGCCGGGATTCACATCGACGCGTTCGACGTCATCCATTTCAGTGACGCGTCCAACAACCGGATCCGCACCTTCACCGTGGGCGGAACGATCAGCACGTTCGCCGGTACCGGCACCAGCGGGCTCGCCGGCGACGGTGGCCTCGCGACGGTTGCCAGGCTGGACCGGCCGACCGACCTCACCCGCGACGCGGCCGGCAACTTCTACGTCGCCCAGGGCAACGTCATGGACGGCACCTCGACCGCGAGCACCGCGGCCGTGCGGCGGATCAGCGCCACCGGAATCATCACCACGGTCGCCGGGAACAGTTGGCGTAGTTACTCGGGCGACGGCGCCGCGGCCGTCAACGCCCAACTGGGTCACCCCGGGGGAGTGGCCGTCGACTCCACCGACAACCTCTACATCGCCGACACGACCAACAACCGCATCCGCCGGGTCACGCCCGCCGGCACGATCACCACGGTGGCCGGCAACGGACTTCCCTGCACCGGGGGGTGCGCGGTCTCCGACATCGGCGACGGCGGTGCGGCCACCGCCGGTAACCTCTTCAACCCGCAGGCCATAACGGTGGCGGGCACCGGTGACCTTTACATAGCGGACACGGGACACCACCGGATCCGCAGGGTCTCCGCCGGCCTAGTGAGCACCACCGCCGGCACCGGATCAGCCGGGTGGGCCGACGGCCCCGTCGCAACGGCACGCTTCCGGAACCCCTACGGGATCTTCGCCGCGGCGAACGGCGACATCTACATCGCCGATCAGGGCAACCACCGGATCCGGAGGATCCGTGGCGGCACGGTCAGCACGATCGCCGGCGACGGCACGGGCGGTTATGGCGGTGACGACGGTCTCGCCACCGGCGCCGTGCTCAGGAGTCCGACCGACGTGCGGGTCGATGCCTCGGGCGACATCTACATCGCCGACACCGGCAACCACCGCATTCGCAGGATCCGCAACGGCGTGATCACCACGGTGGCCGGCACCGGCGTCTCCGGCAGCACCGGCGACGGCGGTCTCGCCGTGGCCGCCACCTTGAACGGCCCGGCTGGAATCGAGGTGGACCGGGACGGCAATCTCTACGTCGCCGACACCGGCAACCAGACGGTCCGCCGAGTCGGCCGGCACGGGGTCATCCACCATCTGGCCGGCCGGGTCGGCAGCACCTCGTGGGCCGGTGACGGCGGCCCGGGCGCGGCCAGTGTCTCCCGGCTGTTCACCCCGGCCCGGATGGCCCTCGCCTCGACCGGCAACCTCTACATCCCGTCAGCCGGTGAGATGCGGGTACGAGAACTCGCCGTCCAGACCGCGGCGCCGACCTTCTGGGTTTCCAGCGCCGCCACCGGAGGTACCGGGATCACCTACGGCTGGGAGTTCGTGTCCCGCAGCACCACGGCGTTCCGGAAGATCACCTTCACCGTCCCGTCGGCCACCAACGCCACCGCCACCGGTCTCTATGTGGTCAGCGCGGTGGACCTGCCGACCGACGGCACACTCTCGCTCAGTGGCGGGCTACTGACCTACACTCTGTCGTCGGATGTGAGCCTTGCCGTGGGGCAGCACGTGTACCTGTCGGTGAACGGCCTCACCAACACCGCCGCCGCCGGTAACCACTACAGCACCATCAGCACGCTGACCAGCGGCGGCGCCACCGTGAACAGTTCGTCCTCGGGCGCGGTCGCGTTCGCCCCGTCCACCTCGGCGGTACTGGTCCTGCCCAACCCCAACAAACTGGTGACCGTACCTGGCACCACGACCGTCTACGTCGACCCGATGCTCGGCGGCGGCGACACCATCGCTGCCACGCCGCTGACCATCCAGACGAACGCCACGCGCGGTTACACACTCTCCATACGTGGAACTGCATTGACCGGAACAGCCGGCACCATTCTTCCCGTCTCGAACGGACAGGCAACCGCGGTCGCCGATGCGGCCTTCGGCGTCAACCGGATCGGATACACCGTCACCGGTGTCGGTGGCAGCGGAGCCGGCACCGCGGCAGGTGCCCTCAGCGGGGCCTACGCCGGCCACACCCCGGCCGGAGAGACCGTCGTGACGGCGACGAGACCCACTTCGGTCACCGGCGACGTGGTGGCCCTCGCCCACCGCATACGGATCAACAGCCTCCTCGCCCCCGGCTCCTACGCCGCGACCGTCTCCTACATCGTCACACCGGCCTACTGAGACGGGCCGGTCCGCGGACGGACCGACGTGACCATGTGACGTGAATACGGTGACCCGCCTTGGTAACCGGCCGCGCTCTCAGCAGAGGCACAGCCGACACGGGTGAGGATTCGGTCATGACGACGACGCTGCCCGGACGGTCGGCGGTTGCGCTGCTGGCGATGTCACGGCCGTGGTTCTGGCCGGTCTCGTGGGTGCCCGCCTACCTCGGGACCGTCCTGGCCGGACACTCGTGGCTGCCGGACCGCGCGGATGCACCCCGAGCCGCCGTGGCGCTGCTCGTGCTCGGACCGCTGATCTGGGCGGCGGTACTGGCCCAGAACGACCTGCACGACCTGCGCAGCGACCGCGACAATCCACGAAAGGCGGCCGCTCCGCTGGTCACCGGGGCGCTGTCGCCGGCACGGCTGCGAAACTGGTACCGGGTGGCGGCGCTAGCCTGTGTCGGGGCCGCGGTGTACGTGGGGCCGCTGTTCGTACTAGGTGTGGCCGGGGTGCTGGCGCTGGGCTGGGCATACAGCGTGCCGCCGCTGCGGCTGAAGACCCGGCCGGGTTGGGACGTCGCGGTGAACGCGCTGGTCGTGGGGCTGGTGTCGCCCGCAGCCGGCTGGGCGATCACCGACCCGCCGTGGGCGTTCCCGTGGCAGTTCGGGCTGATCGGCGTGCTGTTCGCCGCGGCGCTGTACGTGCCGACGACCGTCACCGACCTCGCCGCGGACTCGGGAGCCGGCGACACCACATTCGCCGTACGGTTCGGCGCGCCTCTCGCGTACCGCATCGGGGTGGGGCTCTGGGCCTCGGCTCTTGCCGTGGCCCTGCTGTGCGCAGCGTCTGACGTGGTGGTGCCGCGATCGACATTGGTGCCGCAGTTGATCGCCGCACCGGTTCTGCTGGCCGGGTACGCCATGCTCACACGCCACCCGTCGATTCCCCGAATGGCGGCAGTCTCGGTCCTGTTCGCAATTCCGACGGCGGGTTTCGCATATGCCTACGTCGGATAGCTCACCCGGATCCGACACAGGATCGCGATGAGCTGCGAGCCAGGTGCGCCTTGGTCGTCAGCCCACCCCGCGACCGGCCCACACCCTGATCGGCCCACTGGTCATGCACCCCAGCGGAGGGCTCCGCTTCCGTTGTTCAAGTACCCCGGCAGGCCGGAAGCACCCCTGACCTGCCGGGGTACTTCCCGAGTCAGGCCAGGTTCGTGGTGAAGAATTCGTCCAGCCGGTCGAAGGGGATGAGATTCCGGGGAAGTCCAGCAGGTGATCGGTCAGCTCGGTGCGACGGGCGGGGCTTTCGCCGGCCGGGCGAGCATCAGACCGGCCACGGACAACACCGTGCAGGCGATCATGAGCACCGCCATCGGTACGGCGGTGTCCTGTCCGCCGAGGCCCGCGATCGGCGCGATGACGCCCGCGGCCACCCAGGTGACGAATCCGAGCATCGCCGAGCCGGTACCCGGGTGCTCGGGCACCTCGGCCGATGCTAGCGCGCCGCCGTTGGGACCGATCAGCCCTTGCGCGGTCATCAGCACGAAGAAGCAGACGATCACCAGCAGAAGCGGCGTGCCGAACCACAGCGCGCCGACCAGCATCGCGACTCCGGCGCCCAGCGCGGCGACCTGCCCGGCGAGGATGACCTTGCGGGTGGCGACCCGGCCGGCGAACCGGGCAGCGACCAGAGCGGCGAGGGTCATGCCGGCGGCGTTGGCGGCGAAGTCGATCGAGTACGCGACCGGCGACAGGCCGTTCATCGACTGCAGCACGAACGCCGACGTCGCCACGTACGCGAAGATCGCGCCCATTCCGGAGCCGCTGACCAGCACGTATCCGACGTAGCGGCGCCGGGTGAGGACGTGACGGCCGGCGACCGCGAACGCGCGCAGGCCGCCGCCGTGCCGGCGCCGCGGCGGGAGCGACTCCGGTACCGCGGCCAGCACCGCCACCACCATCGCCACGCCCAGGGCCGCCACCGTCCAGAACGACATGCGCCAGCCGGAAAGCTGCAGGATGACCGCGCCGAGCAGCGGCCCGGCGATCGGCGCGAACCCGCCGACACCGGCGATCACGTTGAGGACCCGGACCAGCCGGGCCCCGCGCGCCAGGTCCACGATCACCGCCCGGCCGATGACCATCGCCCATCCGCCGGCGAAGCCCTGCACGAACCGGGCGGCCATCATGACGCCGATCGACGGGGTCAGCGCGCACACCACGGACGCGATGGTCATCACGACCACCGAGGCCAGCAACAGCCTGCGCCGGCCGTACTGGTCGGAGACCGGCCCACCGATCAGCTGGCCCAGCGCCATGCCGACGAAAAACGTGGTCAGCGTGAGCTGGACCTGCGTGGCCGTCGCCGACAGGTCATCGGCGACACCCGGGAAGGCGGGAACGTACATGTCGGTGGCCAGCGGCGCGATCCCGGTCAGGAAGATCACCGTGGCGATCAGCGTGGTGGTGAGCCGTGCCTGCCGCCTTTGATCCGGTGCCGGCTTTTCGACGAGAGCTGCGGTCATGCCCCGATCACACACGCGGCGCGCGGTGGGGAGAAGTCCCCGATGATGGATGTACCGGCAGTACATGCCAGGTCAGCGGTGCGGTGCAGACCTCCGTGACCCTTCGTGGGCGCAGCGCGCGGTATACGACGGGAGCGGCTTTGTCCCCCGTGCGAGCTACCCACAAGTGTCCACTGCGAGGTGACGCTTGTGGCGGCGGGAATTCATAGGTTTCTTCCTGTCCGCGGCGCTCCGGCCGCGGCCTGCGGAGGAGTCGTCATGCGCTTCGTCAAACAGCTTCTTGCCATCGTCGCCGTCGCGCTCGTCGGCGGGCAATGCGCCGCCGCCGTCGAGGGCAGTTTCCTCCTCACCCTGGTGATCGGCGCTGCGACGGCGGTGCTGGGCGTGGTCGTCTACCGGTGGGTGGTACGGCGCACCGAGCGCCGCGAGCCGACCGAGCTCGACCGGGACGGCTGGGGCCGGAAGGCGGGCCGCGGGACGCTCCTCGGCTTCGCCATGTTCGCGGCCGTCATCGCCAACATCGCGTTCCTCGGCGGTTACCACGTCGACGGCTGGGGCTCGCCGGCGGGAGCACTGGGCCTGCTCGGGTTCATGGCGGCCGCCGCCGTCACCGAGGAGCTGCTGTTCCGGGGAGTGCTGTTCCGGATCATCGAAGAGCGTACGGGCACCTGGATCGCTCTTGCCCTGACCGGCGTGGTGTTCGGCGCGATGCACCTGGTGAACCCGGACGCCACCCTGTGGGGGGCGACCGCCATCGCGATCGAGGCCGGGTTCATGCTGGCCGCCTGCTACGCCGCCACCCGGAACCTGTGGGTCCCGATCGGTCTGCACTTCGGCTGGAACTTCGCCGCGGGCAGCATCTTCAGCGTCGCGGTCTCCGGCAACGGCGAGTCGGAGGGGCTGCTCGAGGCCTCGACGTCGGGACCGGTAGCGCTCAGCGGCGGCGCTTTCGGGCCGGAGGGCAGCCTGTACACGGTGCTGGCCGGCGTGGTGCTGACCGTGGTGTTCCTGTGGCTGGCGAGGCGTCGCGGGCACATCGTCCCGCGTCGCGGCCGGCACACGGCGCAGGCTCCGGCGACCGCTACAGTCACCCCGTGATCAAGCTCCGGAGGCTTCCGGACCTGTGGCGGCAGTTGCCTACCACGGTCCGGGATCTCCCGCTCACCCTCGCCTTCGCCGTCGCGGTGGTGGTCCCGGCGCTGGAGCGGCACGGTACGCAACTCGGCGACCTGCCGGACCGCCCGTACGACGCGCTGACCGTCGGTGTCGTCGCCCTGGAGTGCCTGCCGCTGGCCGTCCGCCGCCGCTGGCCGGCCGTCTGCCTGGCACTGGTGTCACTCGGCTTCGCGGTCGACCAGCTGCGCGCGTACCACACGATCGCGGGCACGGGACTCGCCGTCGCGCTCGTCAGCGCCGGTGCCTACGTGCATCGGCGCCGCTGGACGGTCGCGGGCCTGGCCTCGGCGGCGTACCTGGCCCTGGCGATCTCCCTCGATCGGCTCGGCTCGGGTGAGGGCGTCGCCGGGTTCACCACGTTCTACCTGCTGCTGGCGTTCGCGTGGGGCGTCGGGGCGTGGCTGCGGCAGACCCGGGCCGCCGAGGCGCAACGCCGCCGCCATGTCGAGGAGGCCACCCGTACGGCGGAGCGCACCCGCATCGCCCGGGAGCTGCACGACGTCGTCACCCACCACGTGACCGCGATGGTCGTGCAGGCCGAGGCGGCACGCTACCTGACGAGCGCCCCGGACAGGCTGGACCAGACCTTGACCGCGATCACCGGTACCGGCCGCCGGGCGGTCGGCGACCTGCGGCAGCTGCTCGACCTGCTCAACCCCGATCACAGCACAGCCGACCAGCGTACGCCCGCCGCCGGCGACCTGGAGGCACTCGTCGACCAGACCCGGCAGGCGGGGCAGCCGGTCGAGTTCGTCCGGGAGGGCACGCCGGCGGCGGCCACCGGCAGCACCGAGGTGGCGGCGTACCGGGTGGTGCAGGAGGCGCTGACGAACGCGCTGAAGTACGCACACGGCAGCCGGACCAGGGTTCACGTCCACCACGGGGAAGGCGCGACGACCGTGGAGGTCAGCACCGACGGTTCCGGATCCGGTGGCGCGTCGCCGGGCGGCAGCGGGCGCGGCCTCGCCGGGCTCCGCGAGCGGGTCACCGTCCTCGGTGGCGACTTCAGTGCGGGAGCGCAGGCCGGCGGCGGCTTCCTCGTGCGGGCCCGGATTCCGGCCGGGAACCCGTCGTGACCACGCCGATCCGGGTGCTGGTCTGCGACGACCAGGAGCTGATCCGCGCCGGCTTCGCGACGATCATCGACGCCCAGCCCGACATGGAGATCGTCGGCCAGTGCGGCGACGGGCGCGCGGCGGTCGCCCTGGCCGCTCGGCTCCGGCCGGACGTGGTGGTGATGGACGTGCGGATGCCGGTGCTCGACGGCATCGCAGCGACCCGCCTGCTGGCCGGCGCCGCGGTCGCCGAGCCGGTGAAGGTCCTCGTGGTGACGACGTTCAACCTCGACGAGTACGTGTACGAGGCGCTGCGCGCCGGTGCCAGCGGGTTCCTGCTCAAGGACGCCCCACCGGTGCAGCTGCTCAACGGCATCCGTACCGTCGCGACGGGCGCCGCGCTACTGGCTCCGGAGGTGACCCGGCAGCTCGTGGGCAGGTACGCGGCCCGCATCCGCCCGGCCGAGGGCAACCCGGACCGCGGCGCACTGACCCGGCGCGAGCTGGAGGTGCTCCGGCTCATCGCGGAGGGCCTGTCCAACAGCGAGATCGCCGCGGCGCTGGTGATCAGCCAGGAGACGGTCAAGACGTACGTGTCCCGCATCCTCACCAAGCTCGACCTGCGCGACCGGGTGCAGGCCGTGGTGTACGCGTACCGCCGCGGCCTGGTGACCTGAACGTCCGGCTTCGATCGCCGGCCATGCTCATGCGGCGGCGGCCTCCGCGGTGCCGGGTTCACCGGATGTCTCTGCCTCGTGTCGGCGGAAGGTGCCCTTACCCGCGTTCTTGGCCCGGTAGAGCGCTGTGTCCGCGATCTGAAGAAGCCGGTCGAGGTCATGGCCACGACCGTGGCACACGGCAATGCCGATGCTGGCCCGCACCCGGTACTCGCGGCCGGCGAGCGTCATGGGCGCACCGATGCCGTCCAGTATCCGCTGGGCGGCCTCGTCGGCCTGAGCGGCCGCGGCAAGCCCCGGCAACAGCACCACGAACTCGTCGCCGCCGAGGCGGGCCGCCGTGTCCCCGGACCCGAGTGCCGGCCCGAAGCGGGCGGCGACCGTGACCAGCAGAGCATCGCCTGCGGCATGCCCGAGCGTGTCGTTGACGGTCTTGAAACCGTCGAGGTCCAGGAGAAGGATGGCCGTGTACCGGCCGTCCGGCGCGGACGCCAGTGCACGGCCCGCCACAGCCTGGAACGCGGCCCGATTGGGCATGCCGGTCAGGACGTCGTGGTGGGCCTGGTGGTGCAACCCCGCCATCAGCCGGCGAATGGTGATCAGCATGAGAACCTGACGCAACATCGCCATCGTGATCGCCGACAACAGCAGCCACATGAGAAGCGGCGGGAGCGTGCCGGTACGCCGGTACACCCGGATCACCTCGACTATGGCGATGGCCGCCGGAATGTAGGGCAGCAGCGGCCAGATGCCGGAGATGGCCCGCCGCCCCGTGCTGTCGGCCGAGGGCAGCGCCGTGCGGCTGGAAAGCGCGATGAGCAGCGCCGCGGTGAGATAGCCGGCGCCGGCGCCGGTGGCGTACCACGGCAAGCCCTCAGCGCGGTTGTACACCGCGACGATGGCCGTCGCCGCGAAGATCCCCAGCCCGCCGCAGAGCAGGCGCAGCGCATAACCGTTGGCGGTGGGCGCGGAGCGTGACATCAGGACCAGGGCGACCGCCGCGCCGCCGATCTCGAGTGCGGCGGTCGTCAGAAACATCAGCCGGGTCGCCGCGTCGAGGGCGGCTGCCACCTCGGACAGGGCCAGCTGCCAGGCCAGCACCAGCAATGCGCCGCCGACGGTGGCCACATCGACGACGAGCGTCAGCCGGGCGACCACGCCGGACAGGGGCGGTGAGACCAGCAGCAGTGCGGCGATCGCGACGGCCGCCGCGCCGAGCGAGAGCAGGTCGGCCACATTCGGGGTCGACGGGGCGCGGGCCAGGATCGCGTCGACGGTGTACAGCGAGTACGACACACCCAGCAGACCGGCGGACAGGGCACCGACCGCCCAACCGGCAAGCATGCGGCCACGCTCCCGGTAAGCGAGCCGTACGAATCCCCCTACTGCGTAGAAACCGGCCACGGCGACCGGAACACTTCCCACCACCAGGCCGACGCGGTACGAGACCCGGTGTAGTACCAGTTGAAGCACCAGGCCGATGACCGCGACGGCGGCCAGCCGGGGCCAGATGCGGAAACTCATGGGCATCCTCCGCGCACCCTATCGGCACCATGGCTGCAGACTTGAGAGCCGCCCGCGGCGGCGGCTCGTTGCCGCGGTGTGCCGAGGTGGCGGCCGGCAAGGGTGCTTCGGGTCCGGTGGCACGGCTGCGACGAATGCCACTGAAGCCCAGCGATGCCTCAGATCAGCGCACCTGGTTCCGATCGAACCGGAAAGGTCTGCTGGTTTCGGGGGTCAAAGTGCTGCGGTTCGCTCGTCAGGCATGGTCCGTATTCCTCACGGTGAGTGTGCTGGTGATGGGGGCGGTCTTCCTGGCACCGTGGGAGCCGGTCAAAATGGTTCTGTCCGGACTCCTGGGCGTCGCCGGAACGGTGGCGACCGTGGTGGGCGTGGCAAGGCACCGGCCGGCGGTGCGCTGGCCCTGGTACTGCATGGCCATCGGCTGGCTGCTGTTCGCCGCCGGTGACGTCGTCTACTGGGTTCTGAGTTCAGTACTGGGCCGCGACGCCTTCCCGTCGATCGCTGACGGCTTCTACCTGATGTCCTACCCGTTCCTCGCGGCGGGCCTGCTCGGCCTGGTGCGGGCACGCCGGCCCGGAAAGGACCGGCCCGGGCTGCTGGACGCACTGGTGTTGTCCACCGGCGCCGCCATGCTCTCGTGGGTCTTCCTGATGGAGCCGTACGTGCACGCCAGCGACCTCGATGTCTGGGCGCGCGCGGTATCGCTGGCCTACCCGGTCGCGGACTTGCTGCTCGTAGCGGTGCTGGTGCGGCTGACCACCGGACGCGGAGATCAGCCACCGGCGTACTGGCTCCTCATGGCGGCCATCGCCGCCATGCTCGTCGGTGACGTGGTCTACGGGTTCATGGAGCTGACGATCGGCTACAACGCGGGCGACCCGATCGATGCGGCCTGGATGCTGATGTACGCCTTCGCCGGCGCGGCCGCGCTGCACCCCACGATGAGCAACCTGTCACGGCTGTCGACCCCGGTGGCCGAGGGCCCGATCGGTATGCGGCGGCTGATCGCGCTGGCATTGGCGAGCCTCATGGCTCCCGCGGCGCTCCTGATCGAATGGCTGCGCGGCACCGAGATCGACATCCCGGTGATCGTATCCGGATGTGTGATCCTCTTCCTTCTGGTCATCACCCGCCTGCACGGCTTGGTCGTCCTGCTCACGGACACCCTGCGATCGACCGAGGTGCAGGCGAGCACCGACCAGCTGACCGGGCTGGCCAACCGCCGCCGCTTCCACACCAGCTGGCAGCAGTCCCTGACGGGCGAGGTGGGCCCTACCGCGCTGTTGTACATCGACCTCGACGGCTTCAAACCGGTCAACGACAAACTCGGTCACGACGCCGGCGACAGCATTCTGCTCGGTGTCGCTGATCGCATGCGTGGAGTCGTACGAGCCGGAGACGTCGTTGCCCGCCTCGGCGGAGACGAGTTCGCGATCATCCTGCCCTGGACCGACGACCGGACTGCCGGTGTCCTCGCCGAACGCATCGTCCAGGAACTCGCACGGCCGTTCGAGCTCGGCGAACGAACCGTGTACATCGGTGCCAGCATCGGCGTCATCACCGCAGCCCAGGGCGACAACCCCAACGCCCAGCTGCGTCGCGCCGACACCGCCATGTACGCCGCCAAGGGCGCCGGACGCGGTCGAGTCCACCACGGTTGATCCCCGAGGTGAGCGGCGCTCATGCGGACCTGCCGTCACCCCGTACCCGCCGGCTCGCGCAGCGCGTCCCCGGCAGCCTCGAACCCCGCCTCGGCGAACGGCTGAAGCAGCACCCGCCGTGCATCGGGACGCACCGTGCCGCCGGCGGCGCTCGTTCAGGAATCGTGCGACGAGCGCGCCGCGTTCTCCCAGCGTCTCGTTCAACGCCTCTCATCCGATCGCGGAGCGAGCGGCTGCGGTCCGGGGCCTTCGTGCAGGGCGGTGGCAGCCGACTCGAAACCCGCTGCCACGTACGGCTCGAGCAGCACCCGCCGATGCTCGATCGCGAGTTGGCCGCCGGCCGCGATCGCCTTCACCGCGGACAGCACGCTCACCTTCACGTCCCCGAGGGACAGCGGGTCATCGAAGTCGGAGCGTGCCAGTCCCAGCGAGCCGAAGGTCTGCAGCCCGGCCCGGTCCACCGCATCCAGGACCCTGGGCGCCCAAGGCAGTTCGGCGATCGCCGTCATCGCGGGCAACAGCCCGGGGTTGTCCACCAGCTCCGCATGCGCGGCCCAGTCGATCTGCCTCGTTCGCACCTCCTCCAGGAACCGCGCCACGAGGGTTCTTTGCGGTCCGAACCGGCTGTTCCCCGTCGTCATCGCGGTTGTCGCCTCCTGCTCCACTCATCCGGTCGCGCGGTGGGGAAAGCCGCCCAGGCCTCCAGGTGAGGCGCTCGGCTGCACGTCCGCGATGACCCTGATGAGATCAAGTTACAAGTTGGGGTGATGCGCGTGCTCGTTGGCCGAGCCCGGAATTCGGTTGACGCCGAAGCCGGGATTGACAGGATCCAACGCATGCTTGCTGAGCTCTGGCCACCGTACGGACTGCTGATCACCACGCCGCGCCTGGAACTGCGGCTGCCCCACGAAGCGGAGCTCGCCGAGCTGGCCGACCTGGCCGGACGGGGCGTGCACCCGCCGGGCGAGCGACCGTTTCTGACCCCGTGGACCGATGGCACGTACACCGACCGTGCCCGCGACGTGCTGCAAGGGTACTGGTCCGACCTGGCCGAGTGGACCGTCTCGTCGTGGTGTCTGCAACTGGCGGTGCTGCGGGCCGGGCAGCCGCTCGGCATGGTGGCGCTGCGGGCCAAGGACTTCCCGGTGGTACGGGAGGTGGCCACCTTCTCCTGGCTCGGCCTGGAGCACCACGGCAAGGGATTCGGCACCGAGGCGAGGATCGGCCTGCTCACGCTCGCCTTCGACCACCTCGGTGCACATGCCGCACGGACCGAGGTGTTCCAGGACAACCACGCCTCGCAGGGGGTGTCCCGCAAACTCGGCTACCAGCCGGACGGCATCTCGGTGGACGCTCGCGGTACCGAGGCGCTGATCTCCGATCGGCTCCGCCTGACCCGGGAGCGATGGCAGGAGCAGCGACACCCACCGGTCACCGTCGACGGGGTGGATGCCTGCCGCTCCTGTTTCGGGATCTGACTAGGCGCTCAGCGGCTTACCGAGGTTGAAGGGCGCCTCGCCTGGGCGAACGCGCCGGAGCCGCCGAGCCCACCCGCCGGGATGGTCCGCGCGGTGTTGTCTCGCTGGCGGGACAGCCACAGCATGGGGAGGGCCTGCGAAGTATTCGCGGGCCGCGGCCGGCTGATGTCGGCCGCCGGTCGGAGTCGACTGTCGATGGTGTGCACAGGAGAGTCGTGGCGAACCCATTCGAAGATCAGGAAGATGCCCGATGAGTCGCGGCAGAGGGGCGGCGGGCAAGTGACGACCGGCATCGGCGACGGCATCCCGGCCGTACGCGGTTATCTCGACGGGCTGATCCGGGCCCGGCTGACCAGCCCGTTCAGCGCCGACGTCCCGTTGGTCTCGCTCGGGTTCGACTCGCTCGCGGCCATCGAGCTGTGGGCCCGGCTGCGGACCGACCTCGGTGTGGACGTCCCGGCCGGCGATTTGCTGGATCTGACCCTGGACGGCCTCACGGCCCGGGTGCTGGCGGAGGGCGGGTCTGTCGCCGCGTCCGCTTCCGGACCGGTAGCCGGCGGACCTGCCGCTGACCTCGACGACGCCTCTCCGGAGGCCGCCGCTCAGCTGCTGGCGGCCCTCGACGGCCTGGACGACGCGGGTATGGAGCGTCTGGCGGCCGGACTCGGACCCGGGACAACGCCCGCGGACTGAGCTCGTCCTCCTCCTGAGAATCCTCGACCGGGCACCCGGGTCAGGGAATGCCGCGCGCCCGGCCCGGCCGGGCGCATCGGCGGCGGGTGCCCGGGCCGCGCCGGCCATTGCCGTGGCTTGACGGCCAATCACACACCCCGTTGTGGAGCCTCGATGACCTACTCCTCCATCTTCCTGAGCGGACCACGGTACGTGCTGGGAGAGACCGCGTCGCACCACAGTGAGACCCCGGAGCTGGAGGTGCGAGCCGGTGAGCTGGGATTGCCGTATGCCCCGGACCTCTGGGGATGGGGCCATGTGCATCGCAGCCGCAAGTCGCTGGAGGACCTGGCGATCGAGGCGGGCAAGGCGACTCTCCGCGCCGCCGGCGTCGACCCGTCCTCCGTCGACGCACTGGTGCTGTGCTGCACCAGTTTTCCCGGGGGTGCGGACAGCCACGGCAGTTTCGTGCGGGCCATCTCGGAAGGGCTGGGAACGGGCGAGACCGACTTCCTCGGCATCACGCTCGATCGATGCACGAACATGCTCGCGGGCCTGCGAGTCGCCGAGGCGTTCGTAACTGCCGGAATCCATCGCCGGGTTCTGGTCGTCACCACCGATCGAGTCACCGTCGAGGCGGAAAGGCTGGCCAAGTTCGCCCTGCTGAGCGACGGCGCGGCCGCTGTGCTGGTGTCCGACGGCGACGGGGAGTACGAGATCGTCGCCAGTGCCGCCGCGCACGAGATGAAGGACCTGGACTGGTCGAACCAGATCAGTCCGGACCTGTCCCGTCGCGTGAACACGCAGCTGATGAAACGGGCGGCTATGGGAATCGACCAGGTCGACATCCTCATGCACACCAATATCTTCGAAGCCATCATCGTCATGAAAGAGTTTCAGGCGGGATTCTCCGCAGCGCAGTTGTACACCGGCAACATCGCGCGGGTGGGCCACTGCTTCGCCGCTGACCCGATCATCAACCTGACGGACCTCGCAGCAGCCGGCCGCCTTCGCGACAACGGCCATTACCTGCTGGCCGCGTCGGTTCCCGGAGCGCGGTACGGGGTTCTCCTGCGCAAGCAGAATCGCTAGCACTCGAACCGGCATCACGGAATGGCCGTCGGCGGCGTTGTCTCGCTGGCGAGACAATCGCCGGCCGGCACGTGCAGCGGGCCCATGGCGACAACGGCAGGCGGATCGCCGTCACGACATGTGGAATCGACGTCGGCGATTGCGCCTTTTGTCATGCCCATGAGTCCACGACCATGTCTTTTCCGGACGGGTGCAAGGCCCGTCCCAGCGCGGGGAATGGGCATGGCGCCGGGGGAGGGCGGCGGATCTGGCGGGGCTGTGCCCCGGTCGCTTAGGTTTTATCGAGCATCGCCTGATCAAGGTACCGCCGGGCTCGCGGCCGTCTCGACCGATGCTGACCTGCGGATTTGAAAGGTCGATATGACTTACGCGCTTTTCGGTGGTCTTGATGAGGGCATCCTGGCATTGCCGTTCTACGAGGAGCAGCACCGCACCTTGGCCGTGGAACTCGCCGACTGGTGCGCGGGCCACGCCGGGCTGTGGTCACGACCTCTGGAGCAGACCCCGGAAAAGGCGGGCCGGGAGATATTGAGTGCGCTCGGCTCGGCCGGCTGGCTGGGATTCCTCGATCCCGCGAACGGGTCCACCGCGGGTGACTACCGCTCTATCTGTCTGGCCAGGGAGATTCTTGCGTACGCCGACGATCTGGCGGATTTCGCCTTCTCCATCCAAGCGCTGTCAGCAACCCCGATCGTCCGATACGGAAACAGTGCGCAGCAGCGGGAATATCTGCCGCGAATGGCGTCGGGCGAGGTCGCGGGATCGTTCGCGATCTCGGAGGAGGAGGCCGGCTCCGACATCTCAGCGGTCGCTCTGACTGCCGGCCGAGTGTCCGGCGGCTACTTGTTGAACGGCCGGAAAGCCTGGATCGCCAATGCCGGCATCGCGGATCTGCACTGCGTGATCGCGCGAACGGGCGGCGGACCCGGTGCGCTGGGGCTCACGGCGTTCCTGGTGCCGGCACGCACGCCTGGAGTCCGGGTGCTGGAGGAGGTGCGGCTGGTTGCTCCACGATCGTTCGGACACCTGGCCTTCGAAGACTGCCTGGTCCCCGAGTCGAGCGTCCTCGGACGTCCCGGACAGGGTTTCGTGATCGCGACGGACCTGCTGGAGCGCTTCCGGATGACGGTCGGGGCGGCGGCGGTGGGGTTTGCGCGGCGCGCGGTCGACTCGGCGGTCCAGCGGGCCCGTGAGCGACGGATCCACGGCGGCAGGCTGATGGACCTCCAGCTGGTGAAAGGTGCGCTTGCCGACATGGAGACGAGGCTCAACTGTTCGGCGATGTCGGTCGTGCGGGCGGCGTGGGAGCTCGACCACGGCAATCCCGGTTACGCGAAACATTCGAGTATCGCCAAGCTGGTCGCCACCGAGGCCGCACAGGAGATCGTCGATGCCGCCGTTCAGATCCACGGGGCAGCCGGCCTGGTCGCCGACAGCGTCCCCGAGCGCTTGTACCGGCAGGTCAGATCCCTGCGTATCTACGAGGGAGCGTCCGAGGTCCAGAAGATGATCATCGCGGACGCGCTGGGGCGACGGCCGCGCACGGGCCGATCCACACACGGGGAGAGCCATGAGTGACGAACAGCACTACGAGTGTGTCGGCGTAGGCGTCGGCCCCGCGAACCTGAGTCTTGCCTCTCTGCTGCACGGTTGTCCGGGGCTGCCGAACCTCTTCCTTGAGAAGCGTGAGGTGTTCAGTTGGCATGACGGACAGCAGATCCCCGATGCGACCCTCCAGGTGTCCATCTTCAAGGACCTGGTGAGCCTGTCCGACCCGACCAGTCCCTTCTCGTTCCTGTCCTACCTGAAGGACAAGGGGCGGCTGTACCACTTCATCAATGCTCAGTTCAGCGCGGTGCCGCGGCAGGAGTTCCGCAATTACCTGGAATGGGCGAGCCGGCGCAACCACAACGTGGTGTTCGGCGAGGAGGTGGTGTCCGTCGACTTCGACGGCGCATTCGTACTGCGCACCAACCGGCGCACCGTCACGGCGAACAACGTGGCGATCGGCATCGGCCGGCATCCCTGGGTGCCTGCGGTGGCCCGTGACCACCTCGGGCTCACCCAGTTCCACGTCAGTGAGTTCGTACCTCTCAGCCGTGATGTGGCGGGCAAGAGAGTCTGCGTGGTCGGCGGCGGACAGTCGGGCGCTGAGGCCTTCCTCGACCTCATCTCGCGTCCGTCCGCCGAGCGCCCGCGCCGGGTCTCGTGGGTGTCGCGCCGCCGCAACTTCTACCCCATCGACGACTCGCCCTTCACCAACGACTTCTACATGCCCGGCTACTCGGAATACTTCTCCCGGCTCGACCAGGAGACGCGCGAATCGTTGAACCGGGGACACGTCCTCACCAGTGACGGCATCTCCGAGGGCACCCTCCGCGAGATCTACCAGCGTATCTACGCCGAACGGTTCATCCACGGCAACACCGACCTGGTCTCGCTGTACCCGAACCGGAACGTGATGGCGGTCTCCGCCTCCGACAACGCGTGGTCGTTGAGGCTGTACAACAGCAACCATCCGGGGGTCCGCGGGCAGGTCGACGCCGATGTGGTGGTCTGGGCGACCGGGTTCCGTACCGTCGCGCCCGACTTTCTCGCGCCGATCGCGGACCGGCTCGAGCGTGAGGGCGACGAGTACCGCATCGACGGTGATTTCGCCGTGCGGTGGGACGGCCCGTCGAACCGGAACATCTTCCTGCAGAACGCGGCTCTGCAACAGCGCGGGCTGGCGGACAAGAACCTCAGTCTGCTCGCCTGGCGGAGCCAGCGCATCATCGACCGCGTCCGGTGCGTTCGCAGTGACGATCCGGCCCCCTCGTTCATCGAATGGTCGGCGAAGCTCAGCTCGGACGAGAGCGTGGGGTGAACCATGACGCATGTCGACTTCGCCGTCGTCGGTGGGGGAATCCTCGGGTGCACGATCGCGCGGGAATTGGCGCTCCGGCATCCGTACGCCTCCGTGCTGGTGCTTGAAAAAGACGCCGTCGGGTCCGGAGCCAGTCGCCGGTCGGCCGGTCTGCATTTCCCTCGTGGCGCGACCGAGCGTGTACGCCGCATGACCGGCTACAGCCAGGCGTACTACCGGGCGCTGCTCGACGCGGATCCGGCGTTGCCCATTCATCCGGTCCCCATGCTGGTGGTGTCCGCACGGGGGTCCGCGGAGCAGGTGGAGACGGCCTATCTCGACGAGGCCGGCCTGTCCCGCGTGGACGCGTTGCCGGACTGGCTGCCGCCACTGTCCGACGAGACGGCGGCCTGGACGGGCGAGGGCTGCCAGTACGCCGATGTCGGGGCGTTGACCCGGGCATTGGCGCGCTCGCTGCGGCCACGGACGAGTTTCCGGGAAGGCGTCTCCGTCGACTCGCTGGACCGGGCCGGGAGCGAATACGAACTCAGGCTCGGCACCGGGGAACGCGTCACGGCCCGCTCGGTCGTGCTCGCACCCGGCCCGTGGCTGGCCGCACCGGCCTGGCGGGAACGGCTCATCCCCCTCGGTGCCCGGGTGAAGAAGGTCGTCGCGCTGCACATCGAACAGCCGCCGCCGGCCGGCGCCGGAGTCGTCGTCTTCCACGACGAGGACGCATTCCTGCTCCCGCTGCACGAGCAGGGGCGCTGGCTCTTCAGCTACACCAGTCAGACCTGGGACGTCGACCCCGACCGGCTCACCGGCGCTGTCTCCCCGCAGGACATGGCCGAGGCTCGCGAGGTGCTGAACCGGCGCGCTCCCGGCCTGGCCGGCTCCGCCCGCAGCGGACGGGTGTTCTGCGACGCGTACAGCCAAGATCGGGAGCCGCTGGTGCGCGCTCTGGACGAGGAGGGCGGACTGGTGTTCGCGGGTGCCGCCAACGGCTCCGGCTACCGGCTCGCACCCGCCGTCGCCGCCGAGGCGGCACACCTGCTCCGTACCTCCGTTGAGAAAGTTTCCGACCAAGGGAGCCACCGATGAACGTGAGCGTCTTCTCCACGGAGGAACTGCACCAGGCATTCGGCATCGAGATGAGCTCCGTGGAGGAGATGAGTGCCGGAGCCGGCTGGGGCCGGGTCGCACCGGGCGTCACCTCCGATCCGCACCAGCACGACGAGATCGAGATGTTCGTCGTCGTCGCCGGAGCCGGATGGGTGGCCTTCGACGGCCGCCGTGTCCGGGTGGAGCCGGGGACGGTGTGCCAGTTCGAGCCCTTCGAGACCCACGTCGTCGAGAACGACGGAGACGTCGACCTGGTCTTCTTCGACCTGTACTGGCGCGACCCGGCGCGCGCAGCCCAGGCCGCAGCGGCAGGTGGTACGCGCCGCCGGTTCCATGAGAGGCCGGTCTTCGTCTTCTCGACCCCGCCCACTCCCAACGGCGACCTCCACCTCGGTCACCTGTCCGGTCCCTACCTGGGAGCCGACGCCTACGTCCGGTTCCAACGCATGCGGGGCACCGAGGTGTGGCACCTCACCGGCAGCGACGACTTCCAGAGCTACGTGGTCGACTGCGCCCGCCGTGAGGAGCGCGATCCGGCGCGGACCGCCGGGCACTACAGTGCCGAGATCGCCGCGACGCTGCGGCTGATGGACATCGACGTCGACCAGTACACGGTGACCAACGAGGACCCCGGCTACCGCGACGGTCTACAGCGATACTTCTCGAAGCTGGTCGGCTCGGGGGCGGTCACCGTCCAGCAGACGGCCGCCCTGGTGGACGCCGAGACGGGCGCCTACCTCTACGAGGTGGACGTCTCCGGCGGTTGCCCCGGATGCGGGGGCGGTACCAGCGGCAACATCTGCGAGGAGTGCGGCGAACCGAACGTCTGCGTCGACCTGGTCGACCCGCGCAGCAGCCGGTCGCAGGCGCCTCCGGAGCAGCGGCCCGTCGCACGCTACGTCCTGCCCCTCCACGAGTTCGGCAGCGAGATCGCCGATCACCACCGTCTCGGACGGGTCCCGGCCCGGCTCCGCGAACTGGCCGACCGGGTGTTCGCGCGTACCCGGCTCGACATTCCCGTGACCCACCCCTCGGACTGGGGCGTCGCGCCCGCGGACACGACTGTGGACGGGCAGGTGATCTGGGTCTGGCCGGAGATGTCCTACGGCTTTCTCCACGGCATCGAGGCCCTCGGCGGGCGTCTGGGCCGTGACTGGCAAGCCGGGACCCCCGAGCAGGACTGGAAGTTCGTCCACTTCTTCGGCTACGACAACAGCTTCTACCATGCCGTGGTCTACCCGGCTCTCTACCGGTCGGCGTACCCGCGGTGGAATCCCGATATCGATTACCACGTCAACGAGTTCTACCTGCTGGAGAACGGCAAGTTCTCCACCAGCAGGCGCCATGCCATCTGGGGCAAGCAGATCCTCCGGCCGGAGACCGTGGACGCGGTGCGCTTCTACCTGTCGCTCACGCGTCCGGAACGGCGGCGGACCAACTTCGAACTCGAGGAATACAGGGAGACCGTTCAGCGGGTCCTGGTGGACGGCTGGCAGGCATGGCTCAACGACCTGGGCGTACGGGTCGCGGGGCAGTACGGCGGGATCGCCCCCGACGCCGGCGTCTGGACCCCTGAGCACACAGGGTTCCTCAATCGCCTGGGAATACGTCTCGCCGCCGTCGCCGACAGCCTCGGGCCGGACGGATTCTCGCTGAACCGTGCGGCCGCGGAACTGGACGGGATCGTCACCGACACCCGGCGGTTCGCCGAAGCAGAGACACGGACCGCGCTGATCGCCGATTGGAAGGACGAAGCCCGGACGGCCGTCGCGCTGGAACTGGCCGCGGCGCAACTGCTGGCCCGCGCGGCCACGCCGATCATGCCTCGATTCGCTGCCCGGCTCGCCCGCGCGCTGGGGACGACCGACCAATCGTCCTGGCCTTCCCAGGTCGGGCTGGTCACCCCCGGCACCCGGATCGGCCTCGACAAACAGTCCTACTTCGCGGCACTGCCGTCGGACTGGCCGCTCGCCGGGGGAGCCACGGCATGACCGACTCGGTGATCAACCGCCTGGTGGCGGGGCCGCCGGCACCCGGCCACCGGATCTCCTTCATCCGGCTCGGCAGCCGCAGGACCCTGGACCTGACCGAGCTGTACGAACAGTCGGGCCACGTCGCCGCGTACCTTCGCAGCCTCGGCGTCGAGGCCGGGGACCGCATCGGAATCCTGGCCGCCAACAGCCTGGAATGGGTTCTGCTGGACCTCGCCGCGCTGCGGCTCAAGGTGGTGGTCGCCGGTTTCGAGCCGGGCAAGTTCACCGATGCCGCAGAGCTGGTGGCACGTTACGGGCTCACGGTCCTGTTCACCGACCGGGACGTACCGGCGAACGCGCCGGCGGCTGTCCGGACCTTCACCGAGGTCGCCGGGGCAGCGGCACGGGCGTGGCCGGACCCGCCCGGACCCGTCGTGTACGAGCCCGGAGAGGTGACGACGATCAAGTTCACCTCCGGCAGCACCGGCGCGCCGAAGGGACTCGGGGCCACGGTCGGCAGCATCGACGCGTCCCTGCAGGCTGTCCAGGAGATCTTCGAGCACCGCGGCGACGACGATCTCTTCGTGTTCCTTCCGCTGTCGCTGCTGCAGCAGCGGTACTGGCTCTACTCCGCCCTCTGCTTCGGCCACGATGCGACGGTCACCACGTACGAGGCGGCCTTCGCCGCACTGGCGACGGCCCGGCCGACCGTGGTGATGGGTGTACCGGCGTTCTTCGAAGCCGCCAGGCAGCAGATCAGCCGGGATGCCGCTCGCGCGGACGGCATCGCGCCGGACACGGCTCGCCGCACGGCCGCGCGGCGGCTGTTCGGCGATCGGATCCGCTACCTGTGGACGGGATCGGCGCCCGCGGACCGGGAGGTGCTGCGTTACCTCACCGACGCGGGCCTTCCCATCTATGAGGGTTACGGGCTGAACGAGACGTGCATCGTCAGCAAGAACCATCCCGGCGCCCACCGGCAGGGCAGCGTGGGACGGGTTCTGCGGGGCAAGGAGGTGCTCTTCGACGCCGACGGCGTGATCCTGGTACGAAGCGAGCACCCGGTGAACCAGCGCTACGAGTTCGCCGGCCCCGGTGACTCCGAGCGGATGTTCGTCGCGGACGGGGTGGTGCGCACCGGGGACCTCGGCTACGTGGACGAGGACGGCTTCCTGTTCATCCAAGGGCGCGCCGACGACGTCATCGTGCTGGGCAACGGCAAGAAGGTGATCGTCCGGCCGATCGAGGAGCACATGCGGACGAGTCCGGCGATCGAGGAGTGTGTGGTGTTCTGCCCCGCGCAGACGTCACTGGTGGCGGTGGTCTCGCCGGCCTCCGACCCGGCCGACCTCGAGGCGATCGCCGGACAACTGGCCCGTACCAACGCCGCGTTCGGCCGTGACGAACAGATTCGCAAGATCGTGGTCGCGAGCCCGCGGCCCAGTATCGCCAACGGAATGCTCACTTCGCAGTTCAAGCCGAAACGACAGGCAATCTTCGCCGCCTTCCAGGCGGAGATCATGAACAACCAGGACGGTATCCATGCCCAGTGACGTCGAGACCATCGCGCGGGACAACCTGTCAGCCGCGCTCCAGCCGGCCGCGGATCCGCACGAGCTCGAACTCGACCTCGAGTTGACCGACTACGGCTTGACCTCGTTGCAGAAGGTCCTGTTCCTGACCCGGCTCTGCGAGGACCTCGCGGTCGACCTCGCACATCTGACCGAGCGCGACGTCGCGGAGATGCGCACGCTCCACGATGTCGTCGACACACTGTCCCGCTACGCCGGAAAGGCTTCCTAGAGTGAGCTGGGCAGAGCTGGCCGCGGCCACCCTGGAGAACGACCACGTGAGGCTGCGCCCGATCAGCCCGGAGGACCGCGAGTCGATCCACGACATCGCGATGGACCCGGTGATCTGGCGTTACTTCGTGAGCCTGGTCGAGACGGAGGAGGACTTCGACGCCTTCTTCCGGGGCATGGTCGCCGACCATGCGGCAGGCAGGCGGGTGGTCTTCCACATCACCGACAAGACGACGGGGCGATGCGCGGGGAGTATGAGCTTCGGCAACCTCGCCGAGGCCGACCGGCGCCTGGAGATCGGCTGGTCCTGGCTGGGCGTCGCCTTCCAGGGCCGTGGCATCAACCGCTGGGCCAAGTACCTCCTGCTCGAGCACGCCTTCGAGAACCTGGGCGCCGAACGCGTGGAGTTCAAGACGGACCAGCTCAACGCCCAGGCCCGGGCCGGTCTGCGGAACATCGGCGCCGTGGAGGAGGGCGTCCTTCGCAGCTTCAACCCGATGCCGGGCGGCAGGCGCCGGGACGCTGTCTACTACAGCGTGCTGCGCGGTGAGTGGTCCTGGCTCAAGGGCGAGCTGGCCACCAATGCGAAGGTCACCCGTCAGGGCATGGCGGTGTGAACGGGGGAGCGGGCGTCGCCCGTCTGCATCTCTGCGGCGATCCCTATGAGGTCGGCCTGCAGCACGGGGCAGCTCTCGCCGGTCCGCTGCGTGGGTTCGTCGGCGACTCGCTCTGTCGCCTCAACCTGCTTCTGGACGAACCGGTCACGATGGCCGGCCTCGAACCGGTGCTGTCGGCGTTCGACAAGGTGATCACGGCAGAGCTGCCCCGGCTGGCCGAGGAGATCACCGGACTCGCCGACGGGATCGGGATCCACCGCGACCAGGCGATGCTGCTGCAACTGCGCCGGGAGATCCTGGGCTACCGGAAGATCCCGGCGCGGGGCGACTGCACCACGTACGCCCGAGCCGGTTCCCATCCGGTTCTGGCCCAGACCGTGGACCTCAACGGTGACCTGGACGATCAGATCAGCGTCCTCGACGTCCGGCTCACGGGTTCCCCGCGGCGGACCCTGGTGCTCAGTTTCGCGGGCCTGCTCGGCTACCTCGGGGTCAACAGCGATGGCCTGGCCGTGGGCCTCAACCTGGTCCTCGGCGGCGACTGGAAACCCGGAGTCCCGCCGTACCTGGCCATTCGCCACGTGCTGGACTCCGCCGCCACCGTCGACGAGGCGGTCGAGTGCCTCCGCGGGCTCCCGCTGGCCAGTTCCCGGTCGTTCATGCTCTGCGACGCCGGCAAAGCGGTCTGGCTGGAGGCTCTCGACGGCGACTTCCGGTGCTTCGAAGCTCCACAGGCGGAGCACACCAACCACTTCCTGCACCCCGAGTTCGAGCCCTTCGACGAGATCAACGTCTTCGCGCGGAACTCCTCCCGCCGAAGGTTGGAGGCGTGCCGCGCCGGTCTCGCCGCGATGGGACCGGCCGCCGGGGTGGAGGAGCATTTCGCTCTGCTGTCGGCACCTCCCATCCGGGTCGCCGGAACCGGCGCCATCCGGTACGAGCGCACCGTCGCCGCCGCCGTCGCATTGCCCGGGCGCGGCCGCCTGTACATCAGGCCGGGTGATCCCGCCACCTCCGTCACCAGGGAGTTCGCCTTCGCGGCTCCGGACCGCTGCAGCACCTGTTGATCTTTTCGAACTCACGGGCGGGAACATGACTGTGCTAGATGACGAGAGCCGGGAGATCGATGCCGGGATCGACGTCGACGACCTCGCCGGCCTGCTGATGATCAGGCACTTCGAGCGGGCCGTGCTGGACCTGTTCGCGCGCGGGCTGCTCAACGGCACCACGCACACCTGCCTCGGCCAGGAGTACGTGCCGGTAGTGCTGGGGCCGCTGCTCGCGCCGGACGACTTCGTGTTCAGCAACCACCGCGGCCACGGACACTACCTGGCCCGCTTCGACGACCCGGAAGGCCTGCTGGCCGAGATGACCGGCCGCGAGGGTGCGGTCTGCTCGGGCGTCGGCGGCAGCCAGCACATCTTCCGGGACACCTACCTGTCCACCGGCGTGCAGGGCGAGAGCCTGCCGGTGGCCGCGGGCACGGCGCTGTGGTTCCAGCGGACCGGCCGGCCCGGCGTCGCCGTGGCCTACATCGGCGACGGCACGTGGGGCGAGGGCGTCGTCTACGAGGCGCTGAACCTGGCCGCACTGTGGCGGCTGCCGCTGCTGGTGGTCGTGGAGAACAACGGCATCGCCCAGACCACACCGACCGCCCACGCCATGGCCGGTGACATCGCCGGGCGGGCCGCGGCATTCGGGATCCCCCATGTGCCCGTGACGGGCAGCGACGTCGCCGCGATCCGCGCGCGCCTGGCACCGGTGGTCGACCGGGCGCGCACCGGCGGCGGGCCGGCCGTCGTCGAGTTCGCGACCCACCGCCTCGGCCCGCACAGCAAGGGCGACGACACGCGCTCCGCGGCCGAGGTCGCGGCCGAGCGGGAGCACGACTGGTACGACGCCTACCAGCGCCTGGACCCCGACCTGTTCGCCAAGGTCGAGGACGAGCAGCGGACGCGGATCGCCGAGGCCGTGGACCGGGTCCTGGCCCGTCCGGCCTCGGTGTGGGAGAGGGGCTGAGCCGTGGAACGTGTCGCCGAGAACCTGAACCGGGCTCTGCATGCGGCCTTCGCCGCCGACCCCGCTCTGTTCCTGCTGGGGGAGGACGTCGCCGACCCGTACGGTGGCGCCTTCAAGATCACCAAAGGGCTGTCGTCCGGCTACCCCGGACGGGTCCTGAGCACGCCCATCAGTGAGCAGTCCATGGTCGGCGTGGCCAACGGGCTGGCGCTGTCCGGCGGGCGCGCCATCGTCGAGATCATGTTCAGCGACTTCGCCACCCTCGCCTTCGACCAGATCGTCAACTTCGCGGCCAAATCCGTCGCGATGTACGGCCGCCGCGTCGAGGTCCCGGTGATCGTGCGCTGTCCCACCGGCGGGCGGCGCGGATACGGCCCGACCCACAGCCAGAGCCTGCAGAAGCACTTCATCGGCGTGCCGTACCTGTCGGTGCACGAGATCTCGCCGTTCCACGACAGCACGGCGCTGCTGGCCGGCCTGCTCGCCGCCGGCGAACCGGCCGTCCTGTTCGAGGACAAGGTGCTCTACACGCAGCAGATGCACGAGCCGGGGACGGACGGGCCGTTCGTCGCCGACTTCCCGTTCGGAGCCGGCGGCCCGGCCCGGCTGCGGACGTCGGACGGCGACGACACGGCCGACTGCGTGATCATCGTGCCCGGCGGCGTGGCCCGCAGGGCGCTGGCGGCGGCCGGGACGCTGTTCGCCGAGCACGAGATCACCTGCGAGGTGATCGTTCCGACCCGGTTGTACCCGTTCGACGTGGAGCCACTGCTGCCCGCCCTGGCCGGCGCCGGCGTCGTGTGCCTGGTCGAGGACTGCGCCGCCGGCGGCACCTGGGGATCCGAGGTCGCCACGCGCCTCTACGAGCGGCTGTGGGGCCGGCTGCGGCGCCCGGTCGTGCTGTGCAGCGCCGAGGCCGAGGTGATCCCGACCGCCGCACACCTGGAACAGACCGTGCTACCCCAAGCTTCCGACATCCACCGCGCCATCTGGGAGGCGTTGCATGCGTGAACTGCTGCTGCCGAAGTTCAACAACAACGACGAGGGGTGCCTCCTGGTCGGCTGGACGGTCGACGACGGCGCCGCGGTGTCCGCGGACGCGGTCGTCGCCGAGGTCGAGACCGCCAAAGCCCTGGAGGAACTCGTCGCCGACGCGGACGGCGTCCTTCACCGGCTCGTCGAGGCCGGAACGCACTGCGCCTTCGGCCGGCCCGTGGGACTGCTGTTCGACAGCCTCCAGGAACGGGACGACTACCTGGCGTCCGGCGTCGTGACCACCGCAGCCGCCGGTGACGGGGAGGGCGAGAAGGGCGGCCCGGACCCGATCCTCAGCGACGCCGCGCGCACTCTCGCCCAGGATCACGGCATCCGGACCGAGCAGCTGCGCGCGCTCGGCAAGCGGGTGGTGAAGGCCTCCGACGTCCAGCGGCTCATCGACCAGGGGTTCACGGACCAGGGGACAGCGTCCGTCGCGGCTGGGGCATCCGTGGCGTCCGAGGACGCCGCCGTCGCCGGCCTCGGTCCTCGCCAGCGTGCGGACGACGTCGCCGGCCTCAGTCCTCGCCAGCGTGCTGACGCTGACGTCGTCAGCCTCAGTCCTCGGCAGCGTGCGGTGGCCGCTGTCGTCAGCGAGGCGCACCGCACGATTCCGGCCGCCTTCGCCGCGATCGCGGTCGACCTGACAGCGTTCCGCGCCACTCGCGGCGGCGCCCCGTACGGCCTGGTCGAGCTCCTGGTCAAGGCCATCGCCGCACGCCACGCCGACTTCCCGCTGTTCTTCGCCACGCCCGGCGCGGACCACACCCTCACCCTCGCGCCGACGGCCAACGTCGGGGTCACCGTCGACGTCGGGACCGGCCTGTTCATCCCCGTGCTCAAGGACGCCGCCCGCCGTCCGATCGGCGACCTGGCCGACGACCTCATGGACTTCCGGGTCAGCGCACTGCGGCAGAACTTCCGCGAGGACGCGTTCGCCGACGAGGCGATCACCCTCTCGCTGCACAACGATCCGGACATCATCCTCGCTGCGCCGATCGTCCATCCGGGCCGCACCTGCGTCGTGACCCTGTGCGCCGAACGGAGCGAAGTCGCCCTGACCGAGGACGGTGTGCCGTTCGCCCGGCCGGTCACCACGGTCGCGGCCACCTACGACCACCGCTATCTCAACGGCCGCGACGTGGTCCGCTTCCTCACAGCGGTGAAGCAGGACCTGGAGACCGCCGACGCCATCGCCCGGCTCGCCGGCTGACAGGAGGACGACGACGCCGTCCCGCCGCCCTCGGCGCGGCGCTTGCGGGGACGCCAGGCTGTCGGGCGTCACACGCCGCGCCGCGACCCGGCAGCAGCCGGCAGCCGGGCCGGGGCCGGACCGGGCGTGCTGGTCGCCGCGCAACGCCTGAGGGACTGCTGAACGATGCCCGGACCGTCGGACATCTCGACGTCGGCTGCTCCGGTCGAAAGGCGCCATGACCGGAGCTGACGAGGCGGCTCCTGCGTCTGGTCCGGGTCGGGTCAGGTCGTGCGCTGGTCGGGCGTGTCGCCGGCGCCGCACGCGTCCTGCAGCCGTTTGAGATACGTCAAGCCGGTCATGACCTCGTCCGTCGGCAGTCCGAAGTCGATGAGACACGCGATCTCGTCCACGCCGAGCTCCGCGAGCCGCGCCACGACCTGCTCGCCCTTGTCGACCGAGCCGAGCAGGCCGACGTTGTCGAAGTAGTGCTCGAAGGCCCGCTCGACGAGCATGTCGATCTCGTCCGGCTCCAGATCTCCGGTGCTGAGGTCCGCCGTCAGGATGAGCCCGAGTGAGCTGCGCATGTAGTCGCTCAGCGACGGCCGGACCAGCTCCCGGACACGGTCGGTGTCCTCGCCGAGGTACGTGTGCACCATCACCGTGACGTGGCCCGGCCAGCCGGCGTCGGCCGCGGCCTTCCGGTACTCGGCAATCTTGTGCGCCAGCTGTTCGGGACTCTGGCCGAGCAGGTGGGTGAGGAGCCCGGCTCCGACCCGGCCGGCGCTCCGGAAGGTGTCGACGTCGCCGACGCTGGCGACCCAGATCGGCAGGTCGGCCTGGACCGGCGGCGGGAACGACCGCACCTTCACCGGGTTCCCCGTGCCGTCGGTGACCTCGATCGCCTCGCCGCGCCACAGTGCACGCACCTGCTCGATCCGCTCGTACATCTCCGTCCGGCGGTTCGGGTAGGCGGCCGGGTTCAGGGCGAAGTCGACGGCGTGCCAGCCGGAGGCGAAGGACACCCCGACTCGGCCCCGGGAGATGTTGTCCACCACCGACCACTCCTCGGCGATCCGCAACGCGTGATGCAACGGTGCCACGACGCTGCCCGCCCGGATCTTGACACGCTCCGTCGTCGCGGCGATCGCCGCACTGGTGACCGACGGGTTCGGATAGGTGCCGCCGAAGGGGTGGAAATGGCGTTCCGGGGTCCACACCGCCGCGAAGCCGTTCTCGTCGGCGAAGCGGGCGCCTTCGAGCAACAACCGGTACCGGTCGGCCTCGGCGCTTCCGCTGTCGTTGGCGAAATAGAAAAGGCTGAGATCCATGGTGCATTCTCCTCAGCGGATACTGGTTCGGAACCGGGGGTCGTGGCGGACATCGGATCGGTAAAGGCGCCCGCTCCTGATTCATAGCACCCTCGTTCTTCATGGACTCACTCACCGCCGACCGCGGTGGAAACGGCCGGCGGAGTGTTGTCTCGCCGGCGAGACAAGCGCACGATGGACACGTTCTTCGGAAAATGAGGTCTCGTTCACACAGGAGAGCCGTGGTCAATCTGTTCGAAGACGATGAAGGCGTGCGGGAGCTGACCGGAGAAGCGCGAGAGGTGGTCAGATGACGGTCGACAGTGAATTCCGTAACCCGATGGACGAGCTGGTGGTCGGCAAGGTGCGGGAGCTTCTGGGGAATCCGGCCATCGGCGTCGGCGACGACTTCCTGGCCGTCGGCGGCAACTCCATCATCGCCGTCCGCCTCGCCCAGGCCCTCCGCCAGGAGCTCGGAGTATCCCGGATCACGGGCATCATCCTCAAGAACCCGTTGCTCAGCGACCTCAGCGACGTGCTGAGCGAACTGGTCGGCGAAACGTCCTGACCATGTCGTGACGGTCGCGCCAGGGCGGCGTCCCGGCCCACTGTTCGTCATTCGGTGACAGCGTCCCCGGTCAACGGCGCTCCGACCTCTTCCGGAAATCGCCGTCATTCCATTCCGGTCCGCTGAATGTCGTCGCGGGCCCACATGGCTGACTTTCCTGACTTGATATATCGGTTGGAGTCCCTTCGTGCCCGGAATGCCGTACAACAATTTTCAGGTCATGCCGAATTCAAACGGTCATCCCTCGGCCGGAGGTCATTGCCGAACGGGCGTCGCGTCGCAGGTTCAGCGACGGACGTATTCGACGACGACTTCTTCGCCCGCGGCGGGACGCCGCCGGTGACGGCGGCCGGAACCCGGCCGCGGACCGGCTTCCTCTTTCCCGGACAGAGCTCCGAGTACGCCGGCATGGGCGTCGAGCTCCATCGCGAGCACCCGTTGTTCCGCAGCGGCATCGACCGGCACGCCGATCAGTTCCGCCGGCTCACCGGCGTCGGTCCGCTCGACGTGTTCGCCGACCCGGCCGCCCAGACCCGCGCCGAGCTGCTCCAGCCCGCGGTCTTCCTGCTGCAGGTCGCCCTGGCGGAGTTCTGGACCTCCTGCGGGATACAGCCGGACGCGGTGATCGGCCACAGTCTCGGCGAATACGCGGCCGCCTGCGTGGCCGGGGTGTTCGGCGTCGAGGAAGGACTCGAACTCGTCAGCGCCCGCGGCCGGGCCTTCGCGGCCGTGCCCGGCGCCGGCCGGATGGTCGCCGTGGGCGATCCCGACCCGGCGGATCTGGAGAGCCTGGTCGCGGCACACGGCGAGGCGGCGTCGGTGGCCGCGTACAACGCCCCGGAGCGCATCGTCGTCTCGGGGACCGACACAGCGATGGGGGAGCTGACGGCCGCGTTCGAGCGGCGAGGCTGGCTGACGATCCCGCTGGAGACGACCCACGCCTTCCACACGACGCTCGTCGCCCCGGCCGTCCCGGCATTGGTCGCGGCGGCGGGCTGGATCCGGCACCGGACACCGGCCGTGCCGCTGGCGCTGAACCTCACCGGAGGCTGGGCCGCGGGCGGAGAGCTCGGCGCGGACTACTGGGGCCGGCAGCTCACCTCACCGGTCAGGTTCATGACGGGGATCCGGGCACTGATGGACGGCGGCTGCACGGTCTTCCTGGAGGTGGGGCCCGGACGGACGCTGACCACGGCCGGCCGGGCGCAGAGCGACGGCAGCGAACTGTGGCTGACCGGGTTGTCGCCGCGGACACCGGACCCGGTGACGGTCCTGGAGCACCTGACCCGGTTGGAGCAGGCGGGGATTCCGGTCGACTGGGTGAGGTACCACGCGCCGTTCCGTGCGACGGGGCAGACGGCCGGTGATCGGCCGGAAGCGGATCGGCCGGCCCCGGCCCCGTCCACCGGGCTGCCGTTCCGGATCGAGCGGGTCGTGATCCACGAGTCGGCGAGCACTGCGAGGTCCGGGATCGCCGCGGTCCGGCACCGGGTGGCTGAGACGGCGCGAGAGGTCGTCGACGTCTCGGTCGTCGACGACGCCGGCCGGCCGGTCGTCGAAATCCTCGGACTCGAGCTCGGCGCGGGAACCGGTGAGGAGACGAGCGAGCCGGACCGGCTCTCACCCGAGGAGGCAGAGCGGCTGCTGGCCTCGCTCGACGCGCTCACCGAGGACCAATTGCAGGCCCTCCTGCCTGTGTGGGCGGGCCCAGGCGCTTCGCCGTCGGATCGACCGAGGAGTGACACCCATGACTGACTACGACCTCCGGAAGAAGCTGGAGGCGGCGCTTCGGGCCCGAGCCGGACAGGCACGCACCGAACATCCGCTCTCGTACGCGCAGAGCCCCTTGCTGATGCTTCATCGGATGGACCCGGACAGCGCGTCCTACAACGTCGCCCTCACCGCCCGGTTCAGCGGCGGATTCGACTCCGCGGTCTTCCACCGCGCGCTGCAGTCGCTCGTCGGGCGGCACGCAGCGTTGCGCACCACCTTCAGCCGGGCGGGCGCCGACGACGGGGACGGCCCCGCCGGCCGTCAGATCGTCCACGGCTGGCTCGAACCCGACTTCGCCGAGCTGGACGCGCATCAGTGGACCGAAGGAGAACTCCAGGAGGCGGTGCGGGCCGCCTACCGCGAGCCGTTCGCCCTCGTGACAGGGTCGCCCCTTCGAGCACGGGCATACCGGGTGGCGCCCGGAGAAGCGGTCGTCCTGTTGGCAGCCCACCATGTGGTGTGCGACTTCTGGTCGCTCGGCACCATGCTTGCCGAACTCGAGCAGCTGTACGCCTCCGACGCCGAACGGCGCCCGGCGCGGCTGGCCGGGCACAACAGGCCGTACAGCGAATTCGTCGCGTATCAGCGTGACCTGATCGCCGACGACCGGGGCGCCCGGGCCCGCGCCTACTGGCACGCCCAGCTGGCCGGTTCGCTGGAGCCGGCCGAATGGCCCCGGTTCGATCTGGACCCGGCGGACACCGGCGGCGGCGGTTCGGTCATGTTCCCCATCCCCGCGAACCTCGCCACGGACGTGCACGCGCTGGCCAAGGCGGAAGCGGTCACGCCGTACGTGGTGCTGCTGACGGCCTTCCAGGTCCTGGTCGGCCGCTACACCGGCCGGCGTGACGTCCTCGTCGGGAGCCCGTTCGCCGGCCGCACCGACCCGGCGCTTGCCGAATGCGTCGGGAACTTCATGAACCCCGTCGTGCTGCGCGCGGACCTGAGTGACGCGGTCTCGTTTCGTGAGCAGCTCGGCCGGACCCGCCGCACCGTCGCCGAGGCGTTCGAGCACCAGGACTATCCGTTCGAGCTGATCGTCAACGAGCTGGCACCGCGCCGTGCGGATGGCCGCAATCCGATCTTCCAGGCGATGTTCATCTATCAGAAGTCCAGCCGGCATCCGGCGCACGCGGCCCTGCACGTGGCCGACGAGGGCGCATCCCCGGCCGCGTGGGCCGGACTGACCGCGGCGCCGTTCCCGCTCGACAAACAGGACAACCAGCTCGAGCTCACGCTCGAGGTCGTCCACGACGGCGACCGGCTCGTCGGGGTGCTCAAGTACCGCAAGTCCGTTTTCTCCGCCGCCGCGGCCGCTCGTGCCGCCGAGCACTACGTGACCCTGTTGCGGGCCGCGATCGCCGAACCGGACCGCAGTGTGGCGCAGCTGCCGATGCTGAGCGAGGCCGGGCACGGCACCGGCCGGGACCCGGTGCCCGTGGCCCCGGAGGACAGCTTGGCGGCCCGCTTCCGGCAGGCCGCGGAGCAGCACGCCCACCGCACGGCAGTACGCTGCGCCGGAGACGAGCTGACGTATGCCGAGCTCGACGAGCTGGCCGGGCGCTGGACGGCCAGGCTGCGGGCCGAGGGCGTCGGGCCGGGCAGCCGGGTCGCCCTCCTGCTCGAGCCCTCCCTCGACACGGTTGCCGCAATCCTCGCGGTCCAGCGGGCCCAGGCGGCCTACCTGGTCCTCGACCCGTCCGGCCCGGGTGCATGGTGCCGGGCGGTGCTCGAGGACAGCGGAGCGCGCGTGGTGCTCACCCAGCCGGACCTGACCGCGCTGGTGGACGGTGCCGCGGCGCCGGTCCTGGTGATGCCGGAGACCGAACTGCCGCCGGCCGGCGAGCCCGGCGACCTGCCGCGAGCCGGCGACGTGGCCCGCACCGTCTACACCTCCGGCCCGACCGGGACGCCCCAGGGGATCGACATCGAGCACGGCAACGTCCTGACGCTGCTGGAGTCGATGCGTGAGCACGTCGCCATCGACGAGACCGCGGCCATGGCGTTCTTCCACCCGGCCGGACCTGATCTTCCACTGTGGGGCGCCCTGCTGGCCGGGGCGTGCCTGGTGGTCGTGCCGGCGGGCGCGGCCCGATCGCCTGACGTGCTCCACACGCTGCTTGTCGAGGAACGGGTCACACACCTGGTCCAGACCCCGTCCGTCCTGCACGGCCTGTCCGTTGTGGTGCGTCGGACCGGGGCCGGCGGCCTGGCGCTGAGGCACGTCCTCTCGTACGGCGAGTCCCTGGCCGCGCCGCTCGCCCGGGCCGTCCACGAGTGGTGCGGGACGCTGTGGAACGTGTACGGCCCGGCCGCGACCACGATCTGGGTCACCGCGCAGGCCGTCCGGCCCGACGACTGCGGGGGAACCAGCGTGCCGGCCGGACTCCCGCTGGCGAACGCCCGGCTGCACATTCTCGACGAGCACGGACAATCCGTGCCGCCGGAGTTCACCGGCGAACTCCACATCGGCGGGCAGTCCGTCAGCCGCGGCTACGTCAACCAGCCGCAGCTGACGAAGGAACGCTTCCTGGACAGCCCGCTCGAGCCGCAGGGCCGGCTGTACCGCACCGGCGACCTGGCGCGGATCAACACCCGGGGGCAACTGGAAGTCCTGGGACGTGCCGACAACCAGGTGACGATCAGCGGGTCCCCGGTCGAGCTGGAAGGCGTGGAGGCACAGCTGGACAAGGTGCCCGGGGTCAGAAGGTCGACGGCGCTGGTCGTCGGCGACAGCCGCCTCGTCGCCTGCGTGATCCGCGAGCCCGGGTCGGACCTGACCGAAAGCGCCATCAGAGAGCATCTGAGTTCCACGCTGCCGCCGTCCATGGTGCCCACCGCGATCGGGTTCGTCGACGCGTTTCCGCTCGACGCCGGTCAGAAGGCCGACCGCACGCGACTGGCCGCCCAGTTCGCCGGCGTGGCCGGGGAGACCGGCGCCGCCAGGGCACTGAGCGACCACGAGCGCCGGGTGACGGCCGTCTGGCAGCAGGTGCTGCAGCGCCAGGACATCGGCCACGAGGACAACTTCTTCGATCTCGGCGGCAACTCCATGCTGCTGCTGCAAGTCCACGAGCTGCTCGCCGCCGACCCGCCGTTGAAGGGCTCCGAGCTGTTCCGCTATCCGACCGTCGCCAGTCTGGCCGCACGACTCGGCCGGGCCGATGCCACGCCCGCCGTCGGCGGCGCGGGCGAGGGCCGCGACCGGACCTCGAGCCGGCGCACGCGGCTGGCGGACGACACGGTCCGCGGCGCGCGCCTGCGAGCCCGGGAACGGGGAGGGAAGAATGCCTGAGGCCAACGACGTGGCCGTGATCGGGATGCGCGGCCGATTTCCCGGCGCCCCCGACGTGGACACCTTCTGGAACCGGTTGCGCGCCGGAGAAGACCTGCTGACCACCTACACCGACGACGAACTCGCCGCGGCCGGTGTGCCCGAGCGGGTCATCCGCGATCCGCACTACGTCCGGCGAGCGGCCAGCCTGCCCGACGCCTACGACTTCGACCACGAGTTCTTCGGCTACACCCGGCGCGAAGGAAAGCTGATCGATCCCCAGCAGCGGATCATGCTGGAGGTCGCCTGGGAACTGCTCGACACCATCGGCTACTCCGGCGGGGCCGACCACCAGGCGATCGGGGTGTTCGCCGGCGCGGCGATGAACACGTACCTGACGAACGTCGTGGCCCGGTCCTGTGACCTGCTGACCTACGACGGCATCGGGCTCATGGTGGCCAACGACAAGGACTACATGACCACGCGGATCTCCTACAAGCTGGGCTTGAAGGGGCCGAGCGTCAGCGTGCAGACCGCCTGCTCGACATCGCTGGTCGCGGTGCACGTGGCCGCGCAGAGCCTGATCGCGGGGGAGTGCGACATCGCCCTGGCCGGCGGCGTCTCGGTGATCGCCAACCCGTACCCGGGCTACATCTACGGCGAGGGAATGATGTTCTCCCCGGACGGCCGGTGCCGTCCCTTCGACGCGGATGCCGCCGGTACCACGTTCGGCGACGGCGTCGGCCTGGTGGCTCTCAAGCGACTCGCCGAGGCAATCGAGGACGGCGACCGGATCCTTGCCGTACTGAAGGGCTCGGCGATCAACAACGACGGGTCCGACAAGATCGGCTACACCGCCCCGAGCGTCGAAGGGCAGCGGGCGGTGATCAGCGAGGCGCACGAGGTCGGCGGGGTGGACAGCGACACCATCACGTACGTCGAGGCGCACGGGACCGCGACCGCCCTCGGTGACCCCATCGAGTTCACCGCTCTCAGCGAAGCCTTCGTCGACGGCGGTGCCCGGCCCGGGCAGTGCGCGCTGGGCTCCGCCAAGGCCAATGTGGGGCACCTGGCCGCCGCCGCCGGGATCACCGGGTTCATCAAGACGGTGCTGGCCCTGCAGCACCGGGAGATCCCCGGCCACCCGACCTTCACCCGGCCCAACCCGCGGATTGAGCTGGCCGGCAGCCCGTTCCACATCAACGCCCGGCCCCTGGTGTGGCAGCCCGGCCCGACCCCACGGCGGGCCGCGGTCAGCTCGTTCGGTATCGGCGGCACCAACGCCCACGTCGTGCTGGAGGAGGCCCCGCCGCTGCCCGCGCGGCCGGCGCCGGACGCCGGTCCCCGCCTGCTCGCCGTGAGCGCCAAGAGCGACCGGGCGCTGCGCGAGCTGGCCGGCAGGCTGGCCGACGTGCTGGCACGGCCGGACGCCCCCGGCCTCGCCGACACCGCCTACACGCTGCGGGCCGGCCGGCGCGTGTTCGCGCATCGCCGCGCGGTCGTCGCGGACGACCACGCCACCGCCGTGGCCGGACTGCGGGCGATCGCCGCGGGGGCCGCGGCGGCGCCGCCAGCGGAGGCCGCCCCGGCCGTGTCGTTGCTGTTCGGCGAGGTCCCGGTCGAGGATTTCCGGGTGCTGTCCGAGCGGGTACCGGCCGTGGCCGCCATCGCGCAGCGCTCCCTCGACAGGGCCCCGATCCACGCGCAGAGCCCGCCGGCCGCGCAGGTGACCGCCGGACTGGTGCTCGCCACCCTGTGGGCCGAATCCGGCGTGCGACCCGACGCGGTCGGCGGCGCCGGAACCGGTGAAGTCCTCGCGGCCTGCTTCAGCGGAGTCCTCGACGAGAGCGAGGCGCTGGCCGTCCTGTCCTGGCGGGCCGGCCTGATCGACGGCCCGCCGACCGTGCGGCCGCGGGCCCCGCGCCTCCCGATCCTGTCGGCCGTCGTGGGTGGCGAGCTGCCGCAGTCGCGAGCCCTCGACCCGCTGCACTGGACCCGGGACGTGTGGGAGGGCGGCCGGCTGGCCGACGCCTTCGCGGGCCGGACAGCGGACGGGGCGACGGTGGTCGTCATCGGAACTCCGGCTGAACCGCTGCCGGGGGACACCGGCCCGGACGGCGGCCCCGCATCGTCGCCGGTGACGCGGCTGCTCCACGACGCGGCCCGGCTGTGGACCGCGGGTGTGCCGGTGAACTGGTCGGACTGGTCCGGCCAGGAACCACACCGGGTTCCGCTGCCGGCACATCCGCTGTATTCCAGCAGGCTGCGGCTGGACGAACCGGACCAGGCGCCGCCGGTGGCCCCCACCGGCCCGCCGCGCGGCGAGGAGCTGAAGCAGCTGCTCGCGAAACTGTGGACCGAGGTGCTGCGTACCGAGGTCGGCCGCTACGACCGGAGCATCTTCGACATCAACGACGACTCGGTGCTCGCCGTGCGGCTCGCCCGCCGGATCGGGACGGAGCTCGGCGTCCCCCTGCCGACGATCGATCTGCTGAAGAACCCGACGATCGACCGCCTGGCGGCGCACCTGGCCCGGGTCGGCTGACGTGAAGCACCCGGCTGACGCGAACCGCGAGGAGAACACCGTGGAGCCACTGCACTCAGAGGTCGTCGCGATGGTGGGCGGCTATTTCGACATCCCGCCGGACACGCTGGATCCGGACGTCTCGTTCACCGACCTCGGTGCCGACTCGATGGCGCTGCTCGGCATGCTGCGGCTGGTCGACGAACGTTTCGGCTGCAAGGTCTCGCTCGGGCAGCTGTTCGGCGACATCCAGACACCTGCCGCGCTGGCGGCGCACCTGGCGGCGAACACACCGGCCAGGACGCTGCCGGAGGCCGCGGCGGTCCCGGCCACCGGTGCGGTGATCGCCACGGCCGTCGACGTGCCGCAGATCCCCGCGCCTGCCCCCGTGCCGGTGGCACCGGTTGCGGCCGGCACCGTGCCGGCGCCCGGAGCCACGACGGCAGTCGAGCGGCTGATCAGCGAGCAGCTCGCCGTCATGCGGGGCCAGCTCGAGCTGCTGGCGGGCGGTGCTGCCACGGGCATCGGACCGGCCGCCGTCGCACCGGCGCCCGCAGCCCGTCCGGCATCGCGACCGGCCTCGTCCCGGCCGGCCGCGCCGCTCGCACCCGGCGCGCGCGGCGGAGCCGGCCTCGTGGAGTCGCAGGAGCGTGCCCGGTATCTCAAGGTCCTGGCCGAGCGGTTCGGCAGCAGGACGAAGGGCTCGAAGGAGTTCGCCCAGCGGTTCCGCCCGCTGATCGCCGACAGCCGCTCGTCCATCGGCTTCCGGCCGACGACCAAGGAGATGCTGTACCCGATCGTCGCCGAACGCGGGCAAGGACCGCGACTGTGGGACATCGACGGCAACGAGTACGTCGACCTCACCCTGGGCTGGGGCGTCCACCTCCTCGGTCACAACCCGCCCGCCGTCATGGCGGCTCTGCGCGAGCGGCTGGACCTCGGCTTCGTCATCGCCCCGCGCACCGAGGTGGTCGAGGAGGTCGCCGCCGGCCTGATCGAACTCACCGGCATGGAGCGGGTCGCCTTCCTGAACACCGGCACCGAAGCGGTCATGACCGCCCTGCGCATCGCCCGGACCGCGACCGGCCGCGACGACGTCGTCATCTTCTCCACCGCCTACCACGGGCACGCGGACAGCGTGCTCGCCGCCGCCTCCTCCGAGAACGGCGTGCGGACGACCCGGCCGATCACCTCGGGCATCCCGGCGCGCGCGGTGCAGAACGTGCACGTACTCGAGTTCGGCACCGACGAGGCCCTGGAGTTCATCGACAGGAACGGCCCGCGGCTCGCCGCGGTGATGACCGAGCCGGTGACCCTGCGCACCCCCGGAGTCCAGAACCCCGAGTTCCTGCGCCGGGTCCGGGAGATCACCCGGCAGCACGGCACGAAGCTGATCTTCGACGAGATGGTGACCGGTTTCCGCTGTCACCCGGCCGGTGTCCAGGGGCTTTACGGCATCGAGGCCGACCTGGCCACGTACGGGAAGATCATCGGCGGCGGCATGCCGATCGGCGTGATCGCCGGCCGGGACGGAATCATGGACACGATCGACGGCGGCGTGTGGGACTTCGGTGACGACTCCCGCCCGACCGCGGAGTCCACCTTCTTCGCCGGCACGTTCAGTCAGCATCCGATGACCATGGTGGCGGCCCGGGCGGTTCTGGACCACCTTCGCGCCGAGGGCCCGGACCTGCAGCGGAACCTCGATCGCAAGACCGAGGTCTTCGTCGACCGGCTGAACACCGACTTCCGCGAGCTCGACGTGCCGATCGAGGTCCGCCGGTTCTCCTCGCTCTTCCGGTTCGAGCACGAACAGAACATGGACCCCCTGTACCTCAACCTGCTCGACCGCGGCGTGTTCGTCTGGGAGCTGCGCAACTTCTTCCTGTCCACGGCGCACGAGCAGGCCGACCTCGACCACATCCGGGCAGCCGTCCGCGACTCGATCACCGAACTGCGGGAACACGGTGTGCTGGGCCCCGGCCGGGTGGAGCCGGCCGGAGCCGTGGTCGCGCCGCCCGCGCCGCCGCGCAGCACCCTCGCGCAGCGGCAGCAGGCGGCACTGGACGAGGGCGGCGTGCCGGCGTACCAGATGTCCGTCGGCTTCTGGCTGGACGGCCGGCTGGACCGGGACGCGCTGCGCGGCGCCGTGCGGGGCCTGGTAGCGCGGCACGAGACCCTGCGGACCACGCTCGCCGCTGACGGTGTGACGCTCGTCGTGCATCCTGCCGCCGAGACGGTGCTGGACGAGGTTCTGACCGAACACGTCTGCCCGGATGACGACGACCTCGACCGCTTCCAGCAGTCCTGGGCCGAGCAGCGGTTCGACCTGAAGGCCGGGCCGGTGTTCCGCGCCGCGATCGTGCGGACCGCTTCGGAGCGGCATCTCCTGCTGATCTCCGGGGCGCACGCCGCGGTGGACGGCTGGTCGTTCAGCGTCCTGGTCGACGACCTCGTCGCGCTGTACAACGCCGGCTGTCAAGGTGTCCGGCCCCTGCTGCCGCCCGCGGTGCAGTTCCGCGACTACGCCGCGTGGCACGAGCGGGTCGTCCGCGGCCCCGACGCCGCCGAGCACCGGGACTACTGGCGCGCTCTGCTCCAGGACGCGGTGGCGCCGCAGCTGCCCGGGCCGGGATCGTCCGGGCCCTTCCCCTACCGGGCGGTGCGGCACAGTGTCCGGCTCGACTCCGAGTTCTGTGCCCGGATGCGCCACACCGCCCGGGAACAGGGCGCGACGGTGTTCGCCTACCTGGTCGCGGCGTGGGGCGCCGTGCTGCACCAGGTGACGGGGCAGGACGACATCGTCGTCCCGGTCCTGGCCGCCCGCCGCCCGCCGGAGCTGGACGAGGTGGTCGGGTACTGCTCGAACCTGCTGCCGCTGCGTCTGCGACGGACGGCGGACGTCCTGGCCGCGGACTACGTGGCCGACGTCATGGAACACCTCGTGACCGGACTCGAGAGCCAGGACCACCCGTTCGCCGACCTGATCATGGAGCTCACGCGAGGAGGCGGCTTGCGCGCCGACCTGCTCGCGACGTCCATCTCGTTCTACCGCCGCGTGGCGGCGCCCCCGATGGACGGGCTCGCGGTGTCGGAGGCGGACCCGCTGCCGATCATTCACACCGGCCACCCTCTGGCACTGAACATCGTCGAGGACGCGGACGGCTTCCGGTGTGACTTCGAGATCGCGACGGACGTCGTCGCCCCCGACCTGACCGCCGGCATCGCGCGCCGATACCAGGACCTGCTCACCGGCCTGGTCGAGGACGGCGAGCGCCCACTGACCCAGCTGAACCACCCCGGACACGACCACGACACCCTCAGACGAACGGGAGCCGCAAGACCATGATCACAGCAGGCGTGAAACTCACGCAGAGCGGCGGCATCGCGATCCTCGACGAGGACCGTCTGGTGTTCAACGTCGAGATGCAGAAGATTGCCAACGGCGCCCGGTACAGCAACGTCGACGAGCTCGACGACCTGGCCGGCGTCTTGGACAGGTTCGACCTCAAGGTCGGCGACGTCGGCACGTGGGCGTTGGACGGCTGGGACGGCGCCGCCGACGGCCGCGTCAAGGTGCTCGCCGGCGGGATCCCGACCGAGGTCCTGGTCGCCTCCTACCGGGAGACCGACCGGGTGCCCGACCCAGGGCTGCCGGGCCACCGCGGCCGGATCGTGATCGGCGGCCAGGCACTGGACTATGACAGCTACGTCCACGTCGCCGGTCACCTGGCCTCGGCGTACTGCACCAGCCCGTTCGCGCGCCGCGGCGAGCCGTCGATGGTGCTGGTCTGGGACGGCGGCTGCTTCCCCCGGCTGTACTGCGTGGACGCCGACGGCCGGATCGAGGCCGGCGGCGAAGCGTTCCCGCTCATCGGCCACACCTACTCGATGACCTCGCAGTACTGGGGCCCGTTCAAGCGGCAGAACAAGTCCAGGAACGTCGACGACCTCTCGGTGGCCGGGAAGATGATGGCGTACATCGCCCTCGGCACCTCGCAGGAGCGGATCAAGCAGATTTTCCGCGAGGAGTTCTTCGAGTTCTTCGACGCCGACTCGCCGCGGGTGCGGGAGTACCGGCGCGCCATCATCGGGTGCGGCAGCACCGGTGAGCCGTCGCACGCCTACGTGCACCGGTTTCTCTCCGCCGTGCAGGCCCGCACCGCCGCGCTCGGGCTGCCCGACGAGGACGTGCTGGCGAGTGCCCACACGTTCCTCGAGGAACTGCTCATCGACCGGGTGACCCGGAAGATCCAGGCATGGAAGGGCGGCGGCGCCTGGAACCTGTGTTTCGCCGGCGGCTGTGCGCTGAACATCAAGTGGAACAGCGCCCTGCGCTCCCACCCGGCGATCAAGGCCATGTGGGTGCCGCCGTTCCCGGACGACTCCGGCGTCGCCATCGGCACGGCGTGCCTGGCCGCGGCCGGCGGCTCCGGGCTCCGGCCGATCACGTGGGGCGCCCGGCTGGGCCCGGCGCTCGAACCGACGCCGGACGTGCCGCGCGGCTGGAGCACGTCGCCGTGCACGCCGGAGGAACTGGCCCAGATCCTGCACACCACAGGCCGGCCCGTGGTCGTGCTGGACGGCCGTGCTGAACTGGGGCCCCGCGCCCTCGGCGGACGCAGCATCCTCGCACCGGCGGTCGAGGCGTCGATGAAGACGCTGCTGAACGACGTGAAGAATCGGGAGCATTACCGGCCGGTCGCGCCCATCTGCCTGGAAGAGCATGCCCGGACCGTCTTCGACCCGGGCACGCCGGACCCGTACATGCTGTTCGAACACTGGGTCCGTCCCGAGTGGATCGATCGCATCCCGGCCGTCATGCACCTGGACGGCACCGCACGGCTGCAGACCGTCAACGCGTCCGACGACCCGAACCTGTACGCCATCCTGCGCGAGTACTACCAGTGCAGCGGCATCCCGGTCCTGTGCAACACGAGCGCCAACTACAACGGCCGCAGCTTCTTCCCCGACGTCGCGTCGGCGATCGAGTGGGGCCGGCTCGACCTGGTGTGGAGCGAGGGCGTCCTGTACCGGCGGGAGGAGCCGGCATCCTGAGTCCCGCCGGGGGTCATGTGCCTGCCGGCGCGGCCGCTCTGCCGATCGCCCGGGCCGGCGCCGGCCCGGGCAAGGCGGCGGCTCGAACGTGCCCGTCCGATCACGCGGCGCGTCGATCCGCACATGCCCGGACGCGTCGGGTCAGCACGGTCTTGGACCGCCGGCCGTTACGCACGGTGTCGGTCCCGGTTTCTTTTTTTTGGCTCGCGCCGTCCATTGTCGTCGTCATTACGGCACCTTTCTCGCCGGGCCCCGGGCCTGGCGGGCCGGGCTGCGAACAACGAACAATCCACAGTCCGGTTGCTCCTCGCAGAGTGGAACGGCGGCGCCAAGGAGGTGCCGGAAACCCTCTCCCCGAATTGCCGGAGGATCAAGTGCAGGCCGCCTCAGGCGGGATGACGGATCCGCTCTCGAATACGGGAGCCACCGGCTTGTTCGACTGCTTTCCGATCGCAGTGCGAGAAATTACTGACGCAAAATCGATGATGGTACGGATCGGCCGTTCACCCGGAAGCGCTCCTCGAGGCGTTCCGCGCTTGTCTTGCTGGCGAGACAAGCGCAAGATTGAGTGAAGAGCGAACGGTCTCTCTGATCGTTTCAGACGCCGGGTATGACCGATCGTGAACGCTGACCTTCCTCCGCATCATATGATGTGCAGGCCGTCAGCTTGATTCTTCGGGAGAAATTGTGACGAATCCGTTCGAGGACGAAGACGGCGTTTATTTCGTGCTGGTAAACGACGAGAACCAGCATTCGCTGTGGCCCGTGTTCAGTTCGGTGCCAGCTGGTTGGACAGTGGTCCACGGTGAGGACACTCGCCAGAGTTGCCTCGATTATGTAGCCGCGAACTGGACTGACATGAGGCCGGCCAGTCTGATCCGGGAGATGGCCGATAATCCGCGCTAGAGAGGTGCGGACGGGGCGATCGGCAAGGATTTCCGCGCCCGTGGGACTGATAGGTGGCCGCCGCGCCGGGAGACCCCCGGCGCGGCGGTACGGTCAGGATCCGGTGACGGCGCGGCGCAGTATTCTTGCCGCCCAGGTCTCGATCGACTGCTCGTCGTGGCCCGCTGCTCTCTCGAACTTCGCCAGGTCTTCGGGCGAAAGTTTAAGGCTCAGCAGATGCGTTTCGGGCGCCAGCTTGGCGTCGACGGAGGTTGGTGTGGAGGCTCGCCGGGCAGCTACCGCGTCGGTTCTGCCGGCCGGTCCGTGATCGCCGGCGTCCAGCCGCGCCGGCTCGCCTTCCCGGGCGAGCATGCTGCTGCGGACCTCTCCGCGAAGCTTGTTCCTGCTCCAATGTTGTTCTTCCGCTTTCCGTAACCAGTAGTCCTGCTCGTGTTGCTGAAGTGCCACCACCTCGAGGTGGTGGCTGAAGCTCAAGCCCTGGCGCCTACGGGGCAGCGGGAACCTGCGGGCGACCCAGGTGTAGTTGCGCAGAGTCTGGTAGCTGAGCGACGTTCGCTTGATCGCTTCTTCGTAACGGTCGCGGAATGTGGATTCCCCGTAGACCAGCCAGTCGGCGATCCACCAGGTCGAGGAATCGGCGAAAGAGAAAAGCTTTGTGCCGAGCTGCTCCCATTTATAAAGGTTGGGATTGGCGGTGAACAGTAGGCCGGAAGCGTGGAATTGGACACCCGCGGCCATTGGTGAGCCGACACCGCCTGCAACTGCCCTGTGTGGCGTCGCAGACGAGGAAACCTTACGCATCGTTACCTCCCCGTAGAAGCTTCGATCGACGCCCATCATACCGATTGCTTAGCATCTGGCGAGGAAGCGTCATATTTGCGAAGACCGTGCCGTGCCTCGGTGGGCGGCGACGTGTTAGACGTGTTAACTGTGTTCTGGCCGTTCGGCCGTTGCGGCGAGCCGGGACCGGCAGTGCCCCTGGTGGCAGCCTGACGAAGACGCGTGTTGCTGATCGGGCGACTTCCTGCGGGACCCTCGTCGGCGGCTCGGCGCGCGGTCCATGTCTAGCCGGCGAGACATGGGCCGGCCCTGTTCGGTGACGGAAGCATGTGCGCGAGGTATTCGTCGGCCAAGCTTGAGTTGCGATCGACTGTCAGCAGCGGGTGGGGGCGAATGCGCCGGCCGGTTGATGGGCACGGTGCGGGAACGCCAATGGTCGTCAATGTATATGTAACTGAGGATGACAATGACGCGCCCGTGGAATGTAGCGAGCATTTGCAATAGCGTCGGCCTGTCGCTGCGGTGGACATTCGTGCGTCCGCCGACGCCGGAAACATTTTTCGAGTTCTCGTTTTCGCCCTATGGACATGACCGATCGGTGGGAGAGCCTCGTTGACTGGGATGCATCACGGAGAAGGGCGAGACCTGCCGGAGTCCGGTGGCGGCGGTCTTGCGGTCAAACGTCATTCCCGGGTGGTTCCCGTCACCGCCGCGCAGCGCAGGATGTATCTGTCCTCGATCCTGCGACCCAACGACACGGGCAATGTCTGGGGGACCGCCCTCGCCGTAGCCGGGGACCTGTCGACGACTCGGCTCGCGAGCGCGCTCAAGGTACTGCATCGCCGGCATGACGCGCTGCGCAGTGGATTCCTGATAGGCGACGGCGAGGTTCTCCAGGTGGTGCACGACGCGGCCGAAGGCGCCGCGCAACCCTTGATCGACGTCGTCGAGGCGCAGGGTGACTCGCCGGGCGCGCGCCGAGCGTGGGCGGACACCGAGGCCAGAAAGCTGCTCGAGGTTCCGTTCGACATAGAGTCGGGCCCCCTCTGGCGTACCCGCATGATCCGGATATCGCCCCGGCTGCATCTGGTGGTCTTCGTCTTCCACCACCTCGTCATCGACGAAATCACCATTCAGATCTTTGCCCAGGAGCTGCGCCTGGCCTACGCCGATCCGAACGCGCCGGCCCTCGCTGTGCCGGCCGTTCAATACGCCGACTTCCTGGGGGACAACGGCGCCCCGGTCGATCACACCGGCCTCGATTATTGGTGCGACAAACTGGCGGGTATCCGGCCACCGTGGTTGCCGGAGGACGGCCGGGCGGACCCGGACGAGGCCATCGTCGGCGAACTGCCGGTCACCGTGCCGGAGAATGCGGCGGCCGATTTCGCGGCTTTCTGCGCGGACCGTTCGGTCACCCCGTTCACCGGTCTGCTCGCCGTCTACTTCGTCGCACTGAAGCGCTGGGCGGGAGCGGGCGACATCACGGTCGGCTCGCCGGTCGTCAACCGCCCGCACTCGACCCTGTTCCGCACGATGGGGTTCTTCGCCAACACGGTGGCATTGCGCTGTCCGGCGGCGCCGAGCACGACGTTCGAGCAGTTTCTCGCCTCGGTGAGTGAGACGGTCCAGGACGCGCTCGACTACCAGGACGTGCCGTTCGACGCGGTGGTGGACGCGCTGGCCCCGCAGCGCGACGTCGACCGGAACCCGCTGTTCCAGGCGGCCATCTCCTACGGCTCGTTCGATTCCGACGAGGCGTGGGCGCTCGACGGGCTGGAGGTCGCACCGGTTCCGGAACTTGCCGAGATGGCCGGGCTCCAGTTCGACCTGATGCTCGACGTCCGGCCGTTCTCCGGCGAGCTGGTGACCACCCTGATCTACGACCGCCGCCGGTTCTCCGACGCGGCCATGCAGCAGTTCGGCGAGGCCTACGCCGGCCTGCTGCACTCGCTCACTCAGGCACCCGAGGCCCCGCTCGCCGGCATCCCGCTTCTCGACCGGGCCGGCCTGGCGCGTGTCCTGGCGCTCGGCGTGTCCGGCGAACCGCGGGCCGGCGGCCGCGCGGAGGCCACGTCGGGATGGGAGCTGTTCGCGCGGACCGCCGCGGCCGTGCCCGATCGGGACGCGGTCATAGCGGACGGGGAACGGCTCACCTTCGCCGAACTGGCGGACCGGGCCCGGCGGATGGCCGCGGGACTGCGGGCGCACGGTGTGCGTACGGGCACCGTGGTGGGCATCTGCCTGCCCCGGCGCGGTGACCTGATCGCCGCCATGCTCGCCACCTGGTGCGCCGGTGGCGCGTTCCTGCTGCTGGATCCGCAGGACCCGGTGCGGCGACACGGCACGCTGCTGCGGGAGGCCGGCGCCGCGCTGGTGATCGGCGAGGAATCCGTCGCCGGAACGCCGACGGTCCCGGCGGCCGCACTGACCGCCGGCGGGGTGGAACCCCCGAATGGCGAAGGCCTCGGTGGCCCGGCGGCTGCCCCTGCCTACGTTCTTTTCACCTCGAGCTCCACCGGGAAGCCGAAAGGCGTGGTGGCCGATCAGGCCGGTCTGGTCGCGCTCGCCACCACCCAGCTGGCACCGATGTACGCGCGGCTGCCCGAGGGCCGTCAGGTCAACGTCGGCGGGCTCAGCTCACTGACCTCCGGCGCCTTCGTCAACCAGTGCCTGGGCATGATCGCCTTCGGGCACCGGCTGCTGCTGCTCGGCGACCGGGAGCGCACCGACCCGCTGCGCCTGACCGGCCGCGGTTCGGACCCGGAAACCGCGATCGACGTGCTCGACTGCAGCAGCAGCGACACGGAGATCCTCGTCGAGGCGGGCCTGCTGGACGTGCCGTACCCGCCGAAGATCGTGTCGATCGGCGGGGAGGTGGCCTCCGGACACCTGTGGCGCCGTCTGCACGAGCAGTCCGGGCTGATCGCCTTCAACTCGTACGGCGTCACCGAGTGCACGGCCGAGCCGGCCCGGGTGGAGATCCGCCACCATCCACGCCCGGTGGCGGGCCGCGCGAACGACACCTCGCGGATCTACGTCGTCGACGACCAGTTGCGGCTGCTGCCGCCGTTGTTCGTCGGCGAGGTCTGCATCGGCGGGCCCGGCGTGGCCCAGGGGTACGCCGGCCGGCCCGCACACACCAGCGAGCGGTTCGTCGCCGACCCGTTCAGCCCGGTCCCCGGACAGCGCATGTACCGCACCGGCGACCGGGGGCGGTTACGTCCGGACGGGCAACTGGAGCTCTGGGGCCGGGCCGACGACCAGCTCAAGGTGCGCGGCGTGCGGATCGAGCCCGGTGAGCTGGAAGCCGTCCTCCGCACCCACCCCGATATCACCCGCGCCGCCGTCATCGCGACCGATCCGGGCACCCGCACGGCGCAGCTGGTGGCGTACGTCGTACCCGGCGAGGCGGACCGGGACGGGCTGACGTCGTCCGCGGTCCGGGAGTTCCTCCGTGGCAGTCTCCCCGCGGCCATGCTGCCGGACCGGGTGGAAGTACTCGAAGATCTCCCGATGACCCCCGCCGGCACACTGGACCGCAAGGCGCTCTCCGCCCTCCGGCCACCGAGCACCCGGCCGGACGCGGACCGTGGCGTCGTGGCGCCCGTGGATCCCCGAGCCGTACAGCTGTGCCAGATCGTGGCCGAGGTGGTCGGCGTGTCCGAGGTGGGCCTGGACGACAACTTCTTCCTGCTCGGCGGCAATTCGCTGCTCGCCATGCAGGTCACCAGCCGGGTGCGCGCGGTCCTGGGCCGGGAGCTGAACATCCGGACCATCTTCGAGGCCGAGTCGATGGGGGAGATGGCGGCTCAGCTTGCCGCCGCCCCCGCCACCGACCGCCCGGCCCGGCCCGCGCTGCGCCGCCGCGCGAGCTCGTGACGGTGGCTGCTTCCCGTGTCGACGCCGCCGGGCGCTTGGAGCCCGGCGGGCACACGTATCCGATGACCTAGCAGTACGGGGACGGTTCGGGCGCCTGGACAAGCCGATCCCGTCCCCGCCGGGAGGATGACAACGCAACGCCCGGCCCGGGCCACCGATCAGTGGGCCGGGCCGGGCGTTGCGTTGTCATCGGTGGCCGCGTGCCGCCGGCTCCAGCTCGGCCGTGATCTGGTCGATCATCGTGGTGACGCCGGCGGGGTCGAAGAAGTGCCCGCCGGAGACCACCGTCAGGCTGAACGCCGCCGAGGTCTCCCGCCGCCAGTCGCGCATGAACTCCGGCGGGGCCTGCGTGTCCTCCGCGCCGGCGAACGCACGCAGCGGCACCGCCAGTGGCGGCCCGGTCCGCGCGGGGCAGGTGCCGATGACGGTGAGGTCGGCGCGGACGACCGGCAGATACAGGTCCAGCAGCTCGTCGCTGTCGAAGATCGCCGCGGCGGTGCCGCCGAGCTCACGCAGGTAGGCGATCAGCCGCTCGTCCGGCTCGTCCCAGCCGCGCACCGGCAGGCCGAGGGAAGGCGCACAACTGCTCGCGGCGAACAGGTGCGAGGGCTGCCGCAGGCCGCGCTCACGCAGCACATGCGTCACCGCCAGGGCCACCCGGGCGCCCATGCTGAAACCGAAGCAGGCGTACGGCAGGTCCAGTTCCCCGGCCATCGCATCGGCGATGGCCTCGGCCAGCGGAGGCATCTCCAGGAAGGGTTTCTCCGCGAAGCGGTTCTCCCGGCCGGGCAGTTGCACGGCCACCACCTCGACGTACGGCGGCAGCCGCAACCGCCAGTCGCGGAACGAGGCCGCACTGCCACCGGCGTAGTGGAAGCAGAACAGGCGCAGCACCCCGGAACCGTCGGCCGAGCCGAAACGCCGGAACCACCTGGCATTCGTCCCGCGCAGTGATGGAGCAGTCATCTAGGCCCCGACACCCAGCCCGGCGACGAACAGTGCGAACAACTCGGGAGGTCCGTCGAGGAACCGGTAGTGCGTCCCGGGGAGCACATGGTGCTCGGTGTCTCCGCACCGCTTCCAGCCGTCCATGGTGTGGTGCTCGACCTCGCGGTCCTCGGTCCAGCCGATCGTCGTGATCGGCATGCTCAGCCGGGTCGGTTCAGGCACGACGTACCGCTTGTTGATCTCGATGTCGGACCGCATGATCTCCAACGCCAGGTCGAGCACGTCCGGGCTCGGCGTCCCGCCGCGTTGCTCGATCAGGATGCGCAACTCGGCGTCCAGCCCGTCGTCGTCGAGCTCCAGGAACCGGCCGGTCGGGCCGTCCTGCGGCGCCACCTGGGAGGAGGCGAACAGGTGCCCGGGAGCCGCCGTACCGTTTGCCTCGGCCTGCACGGCTGCCTGATAGGCCAGCAACGCCGAACCGCAGTGCCCGAAGAAGCCGTACGGCCGGTCCAGGTAGGGCGCCAGGTTGGCCACCATCTCCACGGCCAGTTCCTGGTTGGTGTCCGGCGTCTTCTCCCGCATCCGGTTCTCGCGTCCGGGCAGTTGCACCGGGACGATCTCCACCCCGCCCACATCGACCGGCCACGGCCGGTACATCGTTGCGCCGCAACCCGCGTACGGGATGCAGAACACCCGGGCGCCGGCCAGCGGATCGGGCCGGCGCAGTAGCCAGCGACTCATGCCGTTCGTGCCGTTCATGACGTTCTCCCGCCGGTGCGCCGCTTCGCGGTGATCGGAATGTGTTTGAAACCGGAGACGAAATTCGACTGCAGCCGTTGCGCCGGTCCGGCGGCCCGGAAGTCGTCGAATCGTTCGAACAACTCGTGGAACACGATGCGCAGGGTCAACCGGGCGAGGGAATGCCCGACGCAGTAGTGCGGCCCGGCCCCGAACGCGAGGTGTTTGTTGGGCTTGCGCCGCAGGTTGAAGACCTCGGGATCGGCGAACGCCTTCTCGTCCCGGTCGGCCGCGCCGAGCCACACCACCACCGCGTCGCCGGCGGCGATCGGGGTGTCACGCAGGACCACGTCGCGCTTGGCGTACCGCAGGAAGTGGTTGACCGGTGACGCCCACCGCAGTGCCTCCTCGGTGGCGGTCGCGTCGACCTCGGGGTGCGCGGCCCAGTCGGCGAGTACGTCGGTCTCGATGAACTCGGCCATGACGAAGTTCGGCGAATGCGGGGTGGTGACATTCGCCCCGAGAAGCAGGCTGTAACAGTTCGAGGTGATCTCGCCCGGGGACATGTGGCGGCCCTCGAAAGTCGTCTCGATGAGCACGCTGAGCAGGTCGTCACCGAGGTTGGCACGCCGCACCTCCACGAGATCCTGGAAGTAGGCGAAAAGCTCGCGGTGGGCGGCCTCGAGCGTGGCCGCCTTGCCGTCCGGGCCCTGATACTCCGGGTCGTCGGGAGCGATGCAGACGGTGGTCAACCGGCTCAGCCACGGCCAGTCCCGTCGCGGGACGCCCATCAGGGTGCCGCTGACGGCCATCGGAAGCGCCAGCATGGCGTCGGCGAAGTCGAAGACCCCGCCGTCGCCGAGCGGGTCGATCAGTTCGCCGAGCAGGCTGGTGATCATGTCGCGTTGCCGGTCGACGGCCCGCGCGATGAGCGCCTTCTGCAACCGGACGCGCATCTCGGTGTGCCGGGGCGGGTCGGTGACGGCCAGTTGACGTCCCCCGGCGGGGTCGTCGTACCCGAGCAGATCGACAAGTGTGCCGCGTTCGGAGGTGAAGACGGCCCAGTCGCGCAGGACGCGGTCGGCGTCGTCGTAGCCGACCACCGACCAGAATCCGTTCTCGCCGACCTGCTGCCAGTGCAACGTGTCCAGGGCGCGCAGGCGGCGCCAGGCCTCGGGGGCGTCCCCGTCGCTGTACAGCAGCGGATCGATGAGATCGACACCGCCGTGCTGGACCGGGCAGCCCGATGCTGGTACCGCCCGGATGGGGTCAGTCGTTGTCACGAGTGCTCTCCCGGCTGAGGTCGGCGATCCGAGCGGCCAGCTCGCCGATGGTCGGTCGCAGGTACAGGGTCCGGGCGGGTAGCTGGATCTCGAACTCCCGCCGCATGTGGCTGAGCAGTTCCGCGGCGAGCAGGGAATGCCCGCCCAGCTCGAAGAAGTCGTCCTCGACCCCGATCGGCTCCACGTTGAGCGCCTCGCCCCACAACTCCGTCAGGCGCTGTTCGAGGCGGTCGCGGGCCGGGACGTAGTCGTTGACCACCGAGCGTGCGATGGCGCTGCTGGCCGGCAACGCGCGGCGGTTCACCTTGCCGCTGCTCGTCAGCGGCAGCGCGTCGCGGACCAGGACGGCGGCGGGCAGCGAATACGCGGGCAGGGTGGTGGCCAGGTCGGCACGCAGGCGGGCCGCGAGATCGGCACGGTCCTGCGCCGCCGTACCGGGGGCCTCGACATAGGCGATGAGCCGGGCACTCCCCGAAGGCGCGCGCTGCACCACCACCGCCGCCAGCTGTACGTCCGGGTGAGCCAGCAGCTCCGCCTCGACGGCGCCCGGCTCCACCCGGTATCCGCGGATCTTGACCTGGCTGTCGCCCCGGCCGTGGAACAGCAGCGTGCCGTCGTCCGTCCAGCTGACCACGTCGCCGGTGCGGTACATGCGCCGGCCCGGCCGGTCGGCGAACGGGTCGGCGACGAAGCGTTCAGCGGAGGCCGCGGGGTCGCCGAGGTACCCGAGCGCGACACCGTCGCCGCCGGCCCACAGTTCGCCGCGTACCCCGACCGGGACCAGCCCCATCCGAGGGTCCAGGACGGCGACCGATGTCCCGGCGATCGGCCGGCCGATCGGCACCGGGTCGCCACCGGTCGGGCCGTCGGCAACCCAGCAGGTGGTGAACGTGGTGTTCTCGGTCGGGCCGTAACCGTTGGTGAAGGTCAGGTCCGGCTGGGTGGCCAGCAGCTGGTTCAGGTGCGCCGGAGAGATCACGTCGCCGCCGGCGATCAGCTGCCGGACGCCGGCCAGCGCCTGCGGCCGGGTGGCGACGACCTGGTGGAACAGCCCGGCGGTCAGCCACAGCACGCTGACCTTCTCGGCGGCCAGCGTGTCGGCGAGGGTGTCGAGGTCCATCGGCCCGGGCGGCAGCAGCGCCAGCCGCGCGCCGTGCACCAGGGGTGTCCACAGCTCGAGGGTGGAGGCGTCGAAGGCGAGCGGTGCCGCCTGCAGGAAGACGTCGCCGGGTACGGTGGCGAGCCAGTCCGGGTCCGCGACCAGGCGGCTGACCGCGCGGTGCGGCACCAGCACTCCCCGGGGCCGGCCGGTGGTGCCCGAGGTGAAGCAGACGTAGGCCGGCGATCCCGGATCGAGGACGGGAAGGGCCGCCGGCGTGGTCGCGTCCGCGGGGCCGTGGAACGGGATGGTCCGTATGTCGCCGGGAAGCTCGGCGGCCAGGTCCGGACCGGTCACCGCGACCCGCACCCCGGCGGTTGTCAACAGCTGACGTATCCGTTCGGCCGGATCGTCGAGGTCCACGGCCAGATACGCGCCACCGGCACGCAGCACGCCGAGCAGGGCGACCACTGCCTCGGGGCCGCGGGGCAGGGCGACGGCGACGACCGAGCCGGTGCGCACCCCCGCCGCCAGCAGCCGGGTGGCCAGGGCGCCCGACCGGTCCATCAGCTGGCGATAGGTGACGTGACCGGAGCCCGAGCCGAGCGCGACGGCGTCCGGCGTCGATGCGGCCCGCTCGGCGATCAGTACCGGTACCGGCCGCAGTTCCTTCGCCGGTGCGCCGGCCATGAAGCCGCGTACTCGTGCCGCGTCGGCGCCGGTCAGCAGGTCGAGCCGGCTCAGCCGCAGGCCCGGTTGGGTGGCCGCGTGCCGGGCCTGTCTGGCGAGGGGCGTGTCACCGGCCGGCCGTACGGTCCGTGCCGCCCCCACCGGTGCGGTGTCCGGGCCGGTGGCCAGGATCTCCACGTGCACCGATCCGGCGTCACCGTAGTATTCCGGTTCCGGAGGCGCCGCGTCCCACTCCCGCCCGGCCCGCTCGCCCAGTGCGGCGAGTGTGGGGTCGCCGGAGACGTCGAGTTCCAGCGGTCCACGGATCCCGTCCGCGTCCCGGTACAGGACGCTGATCCGCTCGTCGCCGGTCCGCCGGTGGATCGCCGCGGCCACTGCCGCAATCGTCAGGGCCTCGCGTCCGAACAGCGCGCCGGTGCTGGGTCCGCTCACGGGTTGATTCTCCTTTGCGTCGAACGGCCGTGCCAAAGGCGGGAATCGGCTCTCGGGCATTCGGGCGGCAACGCGGTCCATTGTTGTCTGCCGTGACCGGCCAGCGCATGGCCGCGGCACACGGAACGGATCCGGTCTCGTCGGAATCCGGGTACGGAATACGACGGATGGCATGGTGTGGCCGAGGTCGGCCGATCGGCGTTCCGCCTGGTGATCGGACAGCCGAGCCAATGGTGGGTAATGCGCGCCGCCTCGTCCGCTTCGGAGGCTTTCCCCATCAGTCCTGAAATCTTCCGGCGGCGCCTGCCCGTGTCTAGCCGGCGAGACATGAACGGGCCCTGTGCTGCTGTGGAACCGTGCCGGCGGGACATCTTCCGGCCACGATCGACCATGCTGAGCGCGAAACCGTGAACGACCGGACCGGGGACGCCAGGGATGCGGGTGCGGGCGGGGAGCCACCTATGATCAGGTGGTGTCGATGTGATTGATCTCAGGACACCGCCGCCGGAAAACCATTCCCCGCGAATTTCTGATGTCGGCTGGCCGCGACGTGCAGTCCGGGAAATTGCAGTTGAAGGAGACCCTGTGTCCAGGCTCGATGTGTCCAAGATTCTGGAGAAGAATGCCGCCGAGCGGGCCAAGAGACTGCGTCCGGACGGCAGCGAACAATACGTACGGCTCAGTGGCGAGTTCGCTCACATGGGGCGGGATCCGTTCGCCGATCGGGTGGAGCGCGAGCCGCGCCGCGACCACGTCACGTTCGCCTTCATCGGCGGGGGCTTCGCCGGCTTGATGACCGGTGCCTATCTCAAGGAGGCGGGGGTCACCGACGTCCGGATCATCGACACCGGCGGCGACTTCGGGGGCACCTGGTACTGGAACCGGTACCCGGGCGTGCAGTGCGACATCGCGTCCCTGGTCTACCTGCCGTTGCTGGAGGAGACCGGGTATGTGCCCTCGGAGTGGTACGCGCACGGCCCGGAGATCCTCGAACACTGTCAGCGCATCGCGAAGCAGTACGACCTGTACGAGAACGCGCTGCTGCACACCGGGGTGACCGACCTGCGATGGGATGACACCACCCGGCTGTGGACGGTGTGCACCGACCGCGGGGACGAGTTCACCGCGCAGTTCGTGGGCTGGGGACTCGGCCACCTGTCCGTGCCCAAGCTCCCCGGCATCCCGGGCATCCCGAGCTTCGCCGGCCACTCCTTCCACGCCAGCCGGTGGGACTACGCCTACACCGGCGACCCCGCCGGCGGACCGCTGGACGGGCTGCGCGACAAGCGGGTGGCGATCATCGGGACCGGCGCCACCGCGGTGCAGTGCGTCCCGCATCTGGCCACCGCATGCCAGGAACTGTTCGTCTTCCAGCGCACGCCGTCGGTGGTCGAGGTCCGCAACAACCGCCCGATCGACCCGGAATGGTTCGCGCGGATCGCCACGCCGGGCTGGCAGCAGCGGTGGCTCGACAACCACGCGGCCAACATGACCGCCGCCGAACAACCGGCCGAGGACCTGATCAACGACAGCTGGACCACCCTGGCCAAGCGCATGCGCATCGACCAGCAGGCTGCCGTCGACGAGGCGGACGTCGCCCGGATGAGTGCGGTCAATGCCACGTTGTCCCAGGTGTACACGAATCTCGCCACGATGAACGACATTCACGCCCGGATCGACGAGATGGTCGAGGACCCGCGGACCGCGGAGCTGCTCAAGCCCTGGTACCACCTGCCGTGCAAGCGGATCACCTTCCATGACGAGTACCTGGCCGCGTTCAACGTGCCGACGGTGCACCTGATCGACACCGACGGCCAGGGGGTCGAACGGATCACGCCACGCGGCGTCGTGGTGGCCGGCACCGAGTACCCGGTGGACTGCATCGTCTATGCGTCGGGGTTCGAGGTCGGCACCACGCCCACCGGGCGGGCCGGCTTCGACCCGGCCGGCCGGGACGGCAAGCGGCTGTCCGAACACTGGGCCGACGGCATCCGCACCCTGCACGGCATCCACGTGCACGGGTTCCCCAACGCCTTCCTCGTCCAGCCGAGCACGGGCGGGATGCGGACCTCCAACCTCACCCACACCCTGTCGGAGGCGGCCAAGTCCGTCGCGGCCGTCGTGGCGCACGCGGTCGGCGCGGGCGCCGAGGTGGTCGAGGTGACCCGGCACGCCGAGGACGCCTGGATGGGACAGGTGGGCGCCAACGAAGGCTGGCTGGCGTTCCTGGGCGCCGACTGCACGCCCGGCTACTTCAACAACGAGGGCGGCGACATCGGCGCGTATTCCCTGTTCGAAACGGTGACGACCTTCGACGCTCTGGGGTTCTTCGAGCATCTCCAGCAGTGGCGGGCCACCGGGGACTTCGCCGGTCTCGCGTTCACCCGCCCCGGCACGTGAAGCCGGCCGGTACGTGAACCCGGCCGGCCCGGCCTGGCCGAACCATCGCCCACGGATCGCCGCTCACCGCGATGAAAACAGTGAGGAAACTGCATGATTCCGTTGTCGTTCGCGCAGTTGCGGCTGTGGATCGTCGGCCAGATGGCGGGGCCGAGCGCAACCTACAACGTGCCGCTGATGGTCCGGTTGACCGGGCCGCTGCACCGGGAGGCGCTGGAACAGGCGCTCCGTGACGTGGTGGGCCGGCACGAAAGCCTGCGGACGGTCTTCCCGGTCGTCGCCGGTGAACCGGTGCAGCGGATCGTGCCCGCCGGGCAGGCGGTGCTCCCGGTGACCTGGGCCGACGCCACCGAGGATGCGCTCGCGGGACTGCTGTCCGAGGCCGCCGGACACGTGTTCGACCTGGTCGCGGACATTCCGGTACGGGCCTGGGGCTTCTCGCTGGCTGACGACGAGCACGTGCTGGTGGTGCTGATGCATCACATCGCCAGTGACGGCTGGTCGTTCGGCCCGCTCGGCAGGGACCTCACCACCGCGTACGCGGCGCGCGTGGCCGGAACCGAGCCCGGATGGGACGAGCTTCCGGTGCAGTACGCCGACTACACGCTGTGGCAGCGGGAGCTGCTCGGCGGCGAGGACGATCCGGGCAGTCTGTTCGCCCAGCAGTCGGTGTTCTGGCGCCGGGCGCTGGCGGGGCTGCCGGAGGAGCTGAACCTGCCGTTCGACCGGCCCCGCCCGGCGGTGGCCAGCCACCGGGGTGCCCAGGTGCCGCTGACCTTCGACGCGGAACTGCACGCGCGCATCGAGGAACTGACCCGGCTGGCCGGGGTGACCACCTTCATGGTGATCCAGGCCGGGCTGGGAGTGCTGCTGTCCCGCCTGGGCGCCGGGACCGACATCCCGGTCGGTACGCCGGTGGCCGGGCGCACCGACGAAGCGCTCAACGACCTGGTCGGGTTCTTCGTCAACACGCTGGTACTGCGCACCGACGTCTCGGGCGATCCGACGTTCCGCGAACTGCTGCTGCGCATCCGCGACACCGATCTGGAGGCGTTGGAGAACCAGGACATGCCGTTCGACCGGCTGGTGGAGATCCTGGACCCGCCCCGCTCACTGGCCCGCCACCCACTGGTCCAGGTGATGGTGGCCTTCGACGCCGACGGCGGAAGCTCCTTCGACCTGACCGGCCTGCGCGTCGAGCGGCTGGAGATCCCGCCGTCGGACACCGCCAAGTTCGACCTGAACATCGAACTCCGCGAACGGTACGGGCACGACGGCCGGCCCGCCGGGATCGACGGGCTCATCGAGTACGCCACCGACCTGTTCGACCACGGCACGGCACAGGCGCTGGCCGACCGGCTCACCCGGCTGATCGAGCAGCTGGTCCTCGACCCGGACCGGTCCATCGGCCACGCGCGGGTGCTGACCGGCCGGGAACGCGAGCAGCTGCTGGCCGGGTACACCGGCGGTACCCGGAGACCCGGGACCACGTTGCCGGCGCTGTTCGAGGCTCAGGTCCGGCGTACCCCCGGCACGGTGGCGGTGACGTGCGGTCCGGACGCGCTGTCGTATGCGGAGGTGAACGCGCGCGCCAACCGGCTGGCCCGGCTGCTCACCGAACGGGGCGCCGGTCCCGAGCGGGAGGTCGCGCTGGTGCTGCCCCCGTCGCTGGACAGCGTCGTCGCGGTGCTGGCGGTGCTCAAGACCGGAGCGGCCTGCCTGGCGGTGGACGCCACGCTGCCGGCCAGGCGGATCACCATGATGCTCGACGACGCCGCACCGGTCGTGACGATCGCCGGGTCCGGGACCGCCGTCGCGGGGCGGACCTGCCTGATGCTCGACGATCACGACACAATGGGCGCCCTCGCGGTGCAGCCGGCCGCGGACCTCACCGACGCCGAGCGCGTCTCACCGCTGCTGCCGGAGCATCCGGCGTACGTCATCCCCACCTCCGGTACACACGGCGAGCCGGCCGTCCAGATCACCCACGGCAACGGGGCGAGCCTGCTGGACAGCGCACGGGACGTGGCCGGGTTCGGCCCCGGCGACGTGTGGACGATGCTGCACTCTCCGGCGTCCGGCCTCTCGATCTGGGAGCTGTGCGGACCGCTGCTCCACGGCGGTCGCCTCGTCGTCGTCGCCCGGGACGTCGCCCGGTCACCGGAGAAGCTGCTCGATCTGCTGGCCGCGGAGCAGGTGACGATGCTCAGCCAGACGCCGTCGGCGTTCTCCGCCCTCCCCGGCGCCGGCCGCCGCGACGACGCCCCGGACCTCGCCCTGCGCACGATCGTCCTCGGTGAGGGCGCACTGCCGCCGGAAGTGGTGCAGCAGTGGCACGCCGCGCACCCGCGCAGCCGTGCGCGGCTGGTCCACCTGTACGGCACCACCGAGACCACCGTCCACACCACCGCCCTGGAGCTCGGCGCCGGTCCCGTGGATGCCTGGCCGGGGCGCAGCCCGATCGGCACGGCGCTGCCCGGGCAGGCCGTCTTCGTACTGGATCCCGGCCTGCGGCTGGTGCCCCCGGGGGTCGTCGGGGAGCTGTACGTGGCGGGCACCGGACCGGCGCGGGGGTACCGCGACCGTCCGGACCTCACGGCGCAGCGATTCGTGGCGTGCCCGTTCGGCGCGCCCGGCGAACGGATGTACCGCACCGGCGACCTCGGCCGGTGGCGGGCCGACGGCAGCCTGGAACATCTCGGGCGGGCCGACGACCAGGTGAACATCGGCGGGTGGCGGGTCGAGCCCCGTGTGGTCGAGACGGTCCTGGCCCGCCACGACGGCGTCGCACAGGTCGCGGTGGTCGCCCGCGCCGACCACGCCGGAGTCCGTCGCCTGATGGGCTACCTGGTGCCCGCGCCCGGCCAAGGTCCTGACCTGCCGGCACAGGTCCGCCGGTACGCCACCGAACTGCTCCCCGAGCACCTCGTCCCGGCCGCAATCGTGGTTGTGGACGAGCTGCCGACGACCGTCGACGGCATCCTGGACCGGCGCGCGTTGCAGGCCCCCGAGCCGGTCGGCGCCGCCGCCTACCGGGCCCCGGCCACCGTCCGCGAAGAGATCCTGTGCGCTGCCTTCGCAGAGGTGCTGGGCCTGCCCCGGGTCGGCGTGGACGACGACTTCTTCGAACGCGGCGGGCACTCCCTGCTCGCGACCCGGCTGGTCGCCCGGATCCAGAGCCTGCTCGGTGTCGACCTGACCATCCGCACACTGTTCGAGGCCTCCACCGTCGCCGTCCTGGCCGGAGCGCTCGACTCGGCCGGCCCGTCGCGTCCGGCGCTGGTGGCCGGCCCGCGTCCGGAGCCGATGCCGCTGTCCTTCGCGCAGCAGCGGCTGTGGTTCCTCGGCGAACTGGAGGGGCCGAACGCGACATACAACATCCCGATCGTGGTCGGGCTGCGCGGCACGCTCGACGAAGCGGCGCTCGCCGCGGCGGTACGCGACGTCCTCGCGCGCCACGAGGTGCTGCGCACCTACTTCCCGTCCGCCGAGGGCCGGCCACATCTGCGGGTGGCACCGGTCGACGACCTCGGCGCCGCGTTCACGATGGTGCCCGCCGGCAAGGTAGGACCGGCCGGAACGGCCGCGGCGGTGGCCGCGGCCGCCGGCCACCGCTTCGACCTGTCGGCCGAGGTGCCGTTCCGGGTCTGGGTGTTCGAGTCGGGCGCGGGGGAGTACCTGCTGGTGCTCAACGTGCACCACATCGCCGGTGACGGCTGGTCGATGGCGCCGCTCGCGCGGGACCTGTCGATGGCGTATGCGGCGCGGCGCGGCGGCCGGGAACCGGGATGGGCGCCGCTGCCGGTGCAGTACGCCGACTACACGCTCTGGCAACGGGAACTGCTCGGCGCGGCGGACGACCCGGAGAGCGTGCTGAGCCGGCAGCTGGCCTACTGGCGCCGGGCGCTGGCCGGCGTGCCGCAGGAGCTGACGCTGCCGGTGGACCGCGTCCGCCCGGCGGTGGCCTCCCACCAGGGTGCCGGCGTGCCGGTGCGGGTCCCCGCCACCTTGCACGCCCAGGTCGCCGACCTGGCCCGGGGCGAGGGCGTGACGATGTTCATGGTGCTGCAGGCCGCACTGGCCGTGCTGCTGTCCCGCCTCGGAGCCGGCCACGACGTCCCGATCGGGACGCCGGCGGCCGGGCGCGCCGACACGGCACTCGACGACCTCGTCGGGTTCTTCATCAACACCCTGGTGGTGCGCACCGACCTGTCCGGCGGCCCGTCGTTCCGGGAGCTGCTCGCCCGGGTGCGGGAGACGGCGATCGACGCGTTCGCGCACCAGGAGGTGCCGTTCGAGCGCCTGGTCGAGGAGTTGGCGCCGGCTCGCTCGATGGCACGCCACCCGCTGTTCCAGGTGCTGCTCGCCGTGCAGAACAACGAGGACCCGATCCTCGAGCTGCCCGGCCTGACGGTGGAGTTCCTGCCCGACGTCGACCCGCCGGCGAAGTTCGACCTGGAGATCGACCTGCATGAGTGCTTCGACGAGCACGGACGGCCCGCCGGGATCACCGGCAACCTCCTGTACGCCGTCGACCTGTTCGACCGTGGCAGCGCCGAGCAGCTCGCCGAACGCTTCCTGCGCGTCCTCAGCGCCGTGACCGCCGCGCCGGACCAGCGGGCCGATCAGGTCCCGGTGCTCTCGCCGGCCGAGCGGGAGCGGATGGTGCACGACTGGAACGACACCGCCCGTGACATCGCGCCCACGACCCTGCCCGCACTCTTCGAGGCCCAGGCCGCCCGCGTCCCGGAAGCCACCGCGGTGGTATTCGGCGACGTCACGCTGACCTACCGCGAGCTCAACCACCGCGCGAACCAGCTCGCCCACCACCTGATCGGCACCGGCGTCGGCCCGGAGGACGTGGTGGCCCTGGCGCTGCCCCGGTCGGTCGAGCTGATCGTGGCGATGCTCGGCGTGGTGAAGGCGGGCGCGGCGTACCTGCCGATCGACACCGGCTACCCGATGGACCGGATGCGGTTCATGATCGAGGACGCGAAGCCGGCGTACGTAATAACGCTGCGGTCGACCGCCGCCCGGCTGCCCGCCGGCGCGCCCCTGCTGGTGCTCGACGATCCGGCCACACGCCAGGAGCTGACCACGAATCCCGCGTGGACCCGTGACCCGGGCGACGCCCACCGCCTCCGCCCGCTCGATCCGGCGCACCCCGCGTACGTCATCTACACCTCCGGCTCCACCGGAACCCCCAAGGGCGTGGTGATGCCGCACCGCGGGATCACCAACTTCATCACCGTGCACCGCGAGTCGGTCTTCGCCGCCGCCGGGCCGGCGCGCGAGCGGCCGCTGCGGGTCGCGCTGACCACCTCGATCTCCTTCGACGCGGTCTGGGATCAGCTGTCGAGCCTGATGGAGGGCTACGAACTGCACGTGATGAGCGCCGAGGTGCTCGCCGACCTCAGCCTCCTCGGCGCCTGGCTGGACGAGCACGACGTCGACTTCCTGGAGCTGACGCCCTCGCACATGGCCGCCGCCGTGTCCGGCGGCCTGTTCGGCCACGGCCGTCGCCGCCCGGCCCTGCTCGTGGTCGGGGGTGAGGTGGTGCCCGATCCGCTGTGGGAGTGGCTCGGGGCGCTCGGCCCGGACACCCACAGCTTCAGCTTCTACGGACCCACCGAATGCACGGTCTACCAGACGTTCGCGCAGCCGCGGACCTCGCCGCGGCCGGTCCTCGGCAACCCCACGTTCAACATGCGGGTGTACGTCCTCGACACCGGCCTCCAGCCGGTCGCGCCCGGTGTCACCGGCGAGTTGTACGTCGCGGGCCCGGGCCTGGCCCGGGGCTATCTCGAGCGTGCCGGACTGACCGCGGAGCGGTTCGTGGCCTGCCCGTTCGGTGCCCCCGGCGAACGGATGTACCGGACCGGGGACCTGGCACGCCGGCGTCCCGACGGGGCCCTCGAGTTCGCCGGCCGGGCCGACGACCAGGTGAAGATCCGAGGGTTCCGGATCGAGATCGGCGAGGTCGAAGCGGTGCTGGCCGGCTGTCCCGGAGTCGCCCGGTCGGCGGTCGCGGTCCGGGAGGACATCCCCGGCGACAAGCGGCTGATCGGGTACGTGGTGCCCGCTCCCGGCCAGGACCCGGAACAGCTCGCCCTCCTGCCCGGCGCGGTGCGGCGGCATGTCGCGGCGCTGCTGCCGGAGTACATGGTGCCGGCCGCCGTCGTGGCCCTGGAACGGTTGCCGCTGACCGCCAACGGCAAACTGGACCGCAAGGCGCTGCCGGCCCCGAACTTCGCGGCCACCTCGACGCACCGGGCGCCGGCCACGGCCCGCGAGGAGACGCTGTGCGCCGCGTTCGCCGAGGTCCTCGGCCTGGCCGAAGTCGGTGTCGACGACAACTTCTTCGATCTCGGCGGCCACTCGCTGCTCGCGACGCGTCTGGTGGCGCGCATCCGCGTCCTGCTCGGCGTCGAGCTGACCATCCGCGCGTTGTTCGAGGCGCCCACCGCCGCGGCGCTGGCCGGGGTACTGGATCAGGCGCGGCCCCCGCGTCCGCCGCTGGTGGCCGGGGTACGTCCCGAGCCGCTGCCGTTGTCGTACGCCCAGCAGCAGTTGTGGATCGTCGGTCAGCTGGCCGGGCCGAGCGCCACGTACAACGTGCCGCTGGCGTTGCGGCTGTCCGGGCCGCTCGACCGGGCGGCGCTGGACCAGGCCTTCCGCGATGTGGTCGGGCGGCACGAGAGTCTGCGGACGATTTTCCCGGTCGTCGGCGGCGAAGCGGTCCAGCGGGTCGTGCCGGCCGGCGAGGTCGATCTGCCGCTGGCGTGGGCCGAGATCCCGGCGGGCCGGGTGATGGAGTCGGTGGCCGACGCCGCGGGGTACGTGTTCGATCTGGCCTCCGAGGTTCCGGTACGGGTACGCGGCTTCGTGGTGGGCCCGGACGAGCACGTGCTCGTGCTGCTGGTGCACCACATCGCCTGCGACGGCTGGTCGGTCGCGCCGTTCAGCCGCGACCTGGTGACCGCCTATACGGCGCGGGCGGCCGGGACGGCGCCGGCCTGGGCGCCACTTCCGGTCCAGTACGCCGATTACACGCTGTGGCAGCGGGAGCTGCTGGGAGCCGAGGACGATCCGGGCAGCGTGATCGCCCGGCAGGCGGGGGTCTGGCGTACCGCGCTGGCGGGTGCGCCCGAGGAGCTGGCGTTGTCGTTCGCCCGGCCGCGTCCCGCGGTGGCCAGCCGGCGCGGCGCCGAGGTGCCCGTGGCGATCGGGCCGCACCTGCACGCCCGGGTCGAGGAACTGGCCCGGCTGGCCGGCGTGACCCCGTTCATGGTGGTCCAGGCAGCGCTGGCGGTGCTCCTGAGCAGGCTGGGCGGCGGCCCGGACGTCCCGCTGGGCACGGTGGTCGGCGGGCGCAGCGACGAGGCGCTCAACGACCTGGTCGGATTCCTGGTCAACACGCTCGTGCTGCGGACCGACGTGTCCGGGGATCCGTCGGTCCGGCAACTGCTGGCCCGGATCCGCGAGACGGACCTGGCGGCGTTCGAGAACCAAGACCTGCCCTTCGAACGGCTGGTGGAGATCCTGGCCCCGCCGCGCGTTGCCGGCCGGCACCCGCTGTTCCAGGTGATGTTGTCGTTCAACTCCAATGCCGCGGCCTCCTTCGAGCTGCCCGGCCTGCGGGTCGAGGAGCTGGAGCTGGCGGCGCTGGAAACGGCCAAGTTCGACCTGACCTTCCTGCTGGGCGGGCGGTACCGGCCGGACGGGAGCCCGGCCGGCATCGAGGGGATCATCGCGTACGCCACCGACCTGTTCGACCACGACACGGTCCAGGCGCTGGCCGGGCAGCTCGACAGCGTGCTGGAACAACTGACCACCGACCCCGGCCAGCCGATCGGCAAGATCGACGTACAGCAACCGGTCGCCACGCACGCGCAGACCGGCCGGAGGACGAGCCCGGCCGGGCCTCGTCCCGGCAAACGGCGGAAATTGTCCACCTCTGACGTTTCGTCAGAATCGCCCACCCGTGGATAGGACCACTTCGATGAGGCAATCCGCCGATATGCGGACGCGGCCGGCGTCGCTGCTCCGACAGCGCAAATTCGCGCTGCTCTGGGCCGGCCAGTCGGCCTCGGTCTTCGGCACCGAGATCACCTTCGTCGCGGTGCCGTTGACCGCCGTCCTGGTGCTGGACGCGACACCGATGGAAGCCGGCGTGCTGCGCGCCCTGGAAACCGTGCCGTTCCTGCTGTTCGGGCTGTTCGTCGGCGTGCTGCTGGACCGCCGGGCACGACGCTCCGTGATGATCGTCGCCGACGTGGTGCGTGCCGCGGCGCTGGCCTGGATCCCCATCGCCTACGCCCTCGACGTGCTCACCATCGCTCAACTGTTCGTGGTGGTCTTCGTGCTCGGCGTGATGACCGTCTTCTTCGACCTCGCCTATCAGTCGTACCTGCCCGGTCTCGTCGGCCGCGACAGGCTCACCGAGGCGAACGGGAAACTGCAGCTGTCAGCGTCGGGAGCGCAGGTCGCCGGGCCCGGCGCGGCGGGTCTGCTGATCGCCTGGCTCGGCGCGCCGGTGGCGCTCGCGGTGGACGCGATGACCTACGTGATCTCCTTCTTCACGGTGGCGCGACTGCCGGCCGACGAGGTGGCGAAAGCGCAGCCGGACGTGCCGGCCGCCTCGGTGGGCGCCGCCATCCGCGAGGGAATCTCGGTGCTCTGGCGCCACCCGCTGCTGCGCTGGTGCACCACCGCCGCAGTGATCATCAACCTGTTCTCCGCGGTCGTGATGTCGCTGTTCTTCCTCTTCCTGGTGCAGGAGGTCGGAATCGGCGCCGCGCAGGTCGGCCTCGTCGTCGCGGCCGGCAGCGTCGGCGCACTGGCCGGCTCGATGATGGTCGGCCGGCTGAGCAGATGGTTCGGCGACGGCCCGGCCATCATCGTGTCGATGGCCCTGTCCACACTGGGCTACCTGCTCGTGGCGCTGGCGCCGGCGAAGTCATCGGCGGCGTTCGCCGTTGCGGCGCTCGGCTCCTTCATCGCCCTGTTCGGCGTCCCCGTCTTCAACGTGCTGGTGGTCAGCCTCCGGCAGATCTCCACCCCGGACGAACTGCTCGGCCGGGTGAACGCCACGGCGCGTACCTGCATCTGGGGGGCCGCCTCGGCGGGCGCGCTGCTCGGCGGCGCGTTCGCGTCCGTGGCCGGGCTGCGCGAGGCCGTCCTGGTGGGCGCGGCGGGGACGTTCCTGGCCGCCCTCGTTCTGCTGTTCTCGCCGGTGCGCGCGGTACGCGACCTGCACGCGACTGCCACCGGGCACGGCCCGGCGGCCGAGCCGCGGACCGGCCCGACCGATCAGGAGCAAACACCATGACGACGACACCGACGCCCGCCGGCGTACCGCCGATCTTCCGGTGGCCGGCGGTGCCGCCCGCGGCGGATCCGAACGACGACTACTGCGTACCCCGGGGGGACGGACGATGACGAGCGTCGAGACCTGGCAGGAAGAGGGCTACCAGCTCTCCCCGCAACAGCTGGCACGGCTGGCCGGTATCGGCCGCACGGCGGTGCGCACCGTGCACATCGCCGACCGGATCCCGGTGCGCGACCTGCAGGTCCGCATCGCGGCGCTGGTCACGGCACACGAGATCCTGCGCACCCGCTACACCGAACTGGCCGGATTGCGTACGCCCGTGCAGGTCGTGGATCCGGCGGGCCCGGTCGCGATCGAGCGCGGAGGCGGGGAACGTACCCTGCTGCGCGCCGGCCAGCTGACCGTCGAGCACGAATTCGTCCCGGAGGGCACCCGGCTGGTGCTCACGCTGCCCGAGCTGAGCGTCGACGACGCCTCCTGGACCCTGCTGATCAGTCATCTGCTGCCGGAGGCCCCGGTGGACGACGACGTCGCCGACGAGGAGCAGGCCTTGCAGTACGCCGATGTCGCCGCGTGGCTCGCCGAAGTCCTGGAGCAGTCGCCCGCGCCGCGGGCGGCCGGCGAGCCGCCGCGACCGCTCGCCGCGGCGGTGCCCTTCCTCACGCCCGCCGACCGCTGGGACACGGCCGCCGCGCCGGTGAGCGTCCATACCGTCGTGGCGGGCCCGGCGCTGGACCGGCTGGGCCGGCTCGCCGGGCAGTGCGGGGTGAACGAGGCGGCGGTGCTGCTGGCGCTCTGGCGCGCGCTGATCAACCGGTACAGCCGCGACGGCGACGACCGGATCGTGGTGCTGGCCGACGGCCGGTCCACCGAAGGCCTGACCAGCGTGCTCGGCCTGCTGGCGCGCCCGGTGCCGGCACGGCTGGCGATCGCTGCGGACACCTCGGTCGCCGACGCGCTGCGGGCGGCGAAGGACACGCTGCACACGGTCGCGGCGATCGAGAACCAGGTGGACCCGGCGGGTGTGACCCCGGCGGAGGGTAGCCCGCTGTCGTTCCAGCACCGCCGCGACCGGTGGGCCGACGCGCTCTGGGCCGACCTCGCCGGGTACGACGCGCCGGGCCCGCTGCACCTGGACTGCGTCCGCGGGCCGCACAGCCTGCGCCTGAGCTTCATCGGAACCGGCGGCCGGGTCACGCCGGACGACCTCGGCCTGCTCGCGGCGGCCTTCGAGCATCAGCTCACCGATGTGCTCGCCGGTGACACCGCACGCGCCGTGGGCGGTCTGCGGGTCAGCGCGCCGGCCGCGCCGGCCACCCCCGCCGAGCCGCCGGCCCGCTACGACACGGTGCTCGACCGCTTCCTCGGGCAGGCCCGGCGCACCCCCACGTCGCCCGCACTGCGCAGCGGCGAGACCGTCGTGTCGTACCGCGACGCGGCGCTGGCCGCGGACGCGGTCGCCCACCTGCTGCGCGAGCACGGCGTCCAGGCAGGCCAGCGGATCGCGCTGCTGGCTCCGGCCTCGGCGGAGACCGTCGTCGCGATGCTCGGGATCTGGCTCGCGGGCGCCGCATTCGTCCCGATCGACCCGGGGTGGCCGGCGCGACGGATCGAGACGGTCCTGCGCGAAGCCGATCCCGCGCTGCTGCTCAACCCGGATGCCACGGCTGATCACCCGTCGGCCGTACGCACGGCCGACGCCGTCGTCGACCCGCAACGTCCGGTGACCGGCGTGCCGGCCGGCGGCGCCGCCTATGTGATCTTCACATCCGGTACCTCCGGCCCGCCCAAGGGTGTCGTCATCGGGCACGAGCAGCTGGCGCACTACGCCGAGGCGATCAGTGAGACGCTCGCGCTGCCCGAGGCCGCCGAGTTCGCGGCGGTCTCCACCCTCGCCGCGGACCTCGCCTACACCGCGATCTTCCCGACCCTGGCCGGCGGTGGCTGTGTCCAGCTGGTGCCCGCCGAAACCGCCACGGACCCGGCCGCGCTCGCCGAGTGGTTCCAGGCCCGTCCGGCCGCCGCGATGAAGCTGGTCCCCTCGCACCTGTCCGCACTGCTGGCCGAGGCGGCCGACCCGCGGGCACTGCTGCCCGGCACGGCGCTCGTGCTCGGCGGCGAGCTGTTGCCGCGAGCGTTGTACGAGCGGCTGCGCGAGCTGGCGCCGGCACTGCGCGTCTACAACCACTACGGCCCGACCGAGACGACGGTGGGCGCCTCGTGCCTCCCGCTGGACGAGCCGATCGACGCCCGCTGCTCCTCGATCCCGGTGGGTCAGGGCCTCGGCGCGAATGTCCTGACGGTGGTCGACGCGGACGGCGCCGCGGTGCCACCGTGGTGCCTGGGCGAGGTGCTGATCAGCGGGCCCGGCGTGGGGCTGGGCTATCTCGACCGGTTGCGCGACGGGCTGCCGGGCTTCGGTACGGCGCCGGCCGCGCCTGCGTACCGGACCGGCGACCTGGGCCGCCTCGTGCCCGGCAACGGCGTGGAGATCCTCGGCCGGATCGACGATCAGGTGAAGCTGCGCGGCTTCCGCGTCCAGCTCGGCGAGATCGAGATGCTGCTGGCCGGGCTGCCCGGAGTTCAAGCCGCGGCCGTCGTGGCCCGCGCCGCCGACAGCGGCCTGGTGACCCACCTCGACGCGTACCTCACCGCCGCCGCGGGCGGGCCGGCCCCCTCCATCGAGCAGGTGCGTGCGGCGGTCGGCCTCCAGCTGCCGGCCGCCTTGATGCCGACCGGCTGGCAGGTGCTGGACCGGCTGCCGCTGACCCGCAACGGCAAGCTCGATCGCCGGGCACTGGCTCCGATCGAGCCGCCGAAAGCCCGCACCGGCCGGCCTCGCGACTCGGTGGAACAGCGTCTGGTGGCGCTCTGGTCGGCGAACCTCGAGCAGGACGTCTCCTCCCCGGACGCCGACTTCTTCGAGCTGGGCGGGCATTCGCTGCGGGCGATCAAGCTGATGGCCCAGATCAACAGCGCGTTCGGCTGTCGCCTGCCGATGTCCACGGTGTTCAGCGCGCCGACCGTGGCTGCCATGGCGGCGCTGCTGCGTACCAGCGAGGTGCAGGACTCGAACCTCGTCCCGCTGCGCGCCGCCACCGGTCCCGACGCCGGCGCCCCGGTCTTCTGCATCCACCCGGGCGGCGGCAACACGCTCAGTTACTGGGAGCTGGCCCGGGTGCTGCCGGCCGACCGGCCGGTCTTCGGCATCGAGTCCTGGGGTCTGCACGGCCGGACACCGCAGGAGGACTTCGCCGCCATGGCGGAGGAGAACGCGGCGACCATCGCGGCCGTCGGCGGCGCCCCGCCGGTGATCATCGGCTGGTGCTTCGGCGGGCCGATGGCCTTCGCCACGGCTCAGGCGCTGCGCCGTTCCGGACACCAGGTGGCCAAGCTGATCATCGTCAACGGCCCGGTCCCCAGCGACGAGGACGGCTCCCTGGCACGGCGCCCGGACGACTACTTCCTGCGCCGCTTCGCCTTCCACTACCAGCTGGAACTGCCGGAGGGCTCGCTCGGCCGGCCGGAGCTGCTGGCCGCCATGCAACGCGTCGGGCGGCTGGCCCCGGACTCCGGGGAGTGGGAGCTGCGCACCCTGCTCGACGTCTTCACCGCCAACATGACCGCCCTGGACCGCTACTTCCTGCTGGAACCCACCAAGCTCGACGCCCCGGACTTCCCGGTGCTGCTGGTACGGGCACAGCCGGAGGACACGCCGCCGGAGCCCGACCCGACGTGGGGCTGGGAATCGGTGGTCGGCCCGCAGCTGGGCTTCGGCTCGGTGGCGGCCACCCACCACGGCATCATGCGGCAGCCGGCGGTCGACCAGCTCGCCGCATTGATCAGACAGAACATCCAGGCATGATCCAGCCGAGGCTCGAGAGAAGCGGACGCAGCAGATGAATGAAACGACTTCCACGGCGGCGACGACGCGCTCCCTGAAGAGTGCGACCCGGCGGTCGGTGCAGGCCTCCGGCACCGAGCCGGTGACCTTCGGTTTCCTGCCGGAGGCACCGTCCACGCCGGCCGTCATCACGCCGGCCGGTACGGGCGTCGACCTGCCCGGCTGGCTGCGCGCACACGGGGAGGCCGTCGAGGCGCGGCTGCTGCGGCACGGCGCGGTCCTGCTGCGCGGCTTCCACGGCGGCTCGGTGGAGAAATTCGAGCAGGCCGCCTCGGCTCTGTGCGGCACCCTGTTCCGGGAGTACGGCGACCTCCCGCGGGAGGGCGAATCGGATCAGGTGTACAAGTCGACGCCGTACCCGCAGGACCTTTCGATCCTGTTCCACAACGAGAGCTCGCACCTGCCGCAATGGCCGATGCGGCAGTTCTTCTCCTGCATCGTGGCCCCGCAGTCCGGCGGCCAGACACCCATCGTCGACTGCCGGACGGTCCTCGACCGGATGCGTCCGGAACTGGCCGAGCAGTTCGCCACCAAGAAGCTGCTGTACGTCCGCAACTTCATCGACGGCGTCGACGTCAGCTGGTCACGTTTCTTCGGCACCGAGGACCGCGCCGAGGTCGAGCGCAGATGCGCCGAGGAGGGAACGGACTTCGAGTGGACGCCGGAGGGCGGGCTGCGGACCTCGCGGCAGGCCGCGGCGGTCCTGCACCACCCAGTGACCGGCGAGGCCGTCTTCTTCAACCAGTTGGCTCTGCACCACCCGTCCGCGCTCGACCCGGAGACCCGGGCCTCGCTGCTGGAGATCTGCGGCGAGCAGGGTATGCCGCGCAACGTCTTCTGGGGCGACGGCACGACCATCGACGACGCCGTGGTGACCGAGGTCCGCGATCTGATGGACCGGGAGGCCGTCGCGTTCTCCTGGCAGGAGGGCGACATCCTGGTCATCGACAACATGCTTGTCGCGCACTCGCGCAGCCCGTTCACCGGGCCGCGCAAGATCGTGGTGGCGCTCGGCGACATGACCGGCGGTTGACGGGTGACCGGCCGTGAGCGGATGATCCAGCGATGTGTCGTTCGGGCCGGCGAGCCGGGGGAGAGCGGATGTCATGAAGTTTCTTCTCACCTCGGCGGGCATCGGTAACCCGAGCATCTCCGGCGCGCTCGTCGACCTGCTGGGCAAGCCGATCGCCGAATCCACGGCCCTGTTCATCCCCACCGCGGTCCACCCCTTCCCCGGCGGAGCGGAGAGCGCGTGGAAGGCGATGCACGGCCAGGCCTCGATCCCGCTGTGCCAGCTGGGCTGGAAATCGCTGGGGCTGTTGGAGCTCACCGCGCTGCCGACCATCCGGGAGGAGAACTGGGTCCCGGCGGTCCGGGGAGCCGACGCCCTCCTCGTCTGGGGCGGCGATGTGCTGTACCTGACCTACTGGCTGCGCCGATCGGGGCTGGCCGACCTCCTGCCGTCGCTGGGTGACACGGTCTATGTGGGGGTCAGCGCCGGGAGCATCGCGGTCACCCCGTACAACTGCGACGCCGAGTTCGACCTTCAATTCGTCCCGGACGGCAGTGACATGGCGCAGGACGCCGACCGGGCGCTGGGGCTCGTGGATTTCACGCTGTACCCCCACCTCAACCATCCGGACATGGAGGACACCCAGCTGTCCAACATTGAGAAGTGGGCGTCCGGAATCCCGGTCCCGACCTACGCCATCGACGACAACACCGCCCTCAAGGTGGTCGATGGCACCGTCGACGTGATCTCCGAGGGCGACTGGAAGTTGATCAACCCCTGACCGGGACACTGCCCGGCTCGATGCCAGCGTCGCCAGGGATGCGGGAACCCGGACAGCTTCGCCAGTCCCACGAAGTCACGCATCCCGGCTGCGTAGCGGCCGGTGCACTGCCATCCTGCTCGTAGCAGGGCGGCGTCCACGTCGTCGTCGGTACGTCCGGGTTCGACAAGACCCGCCTTGACCAGGTCCGATCCTGGCTGACCGACCGGGCCGGACCGGGTTCGTCATCGCGCCGAACTTCGCCGTCGGAGCAGTGCTGATGACCGAGTTCGCCCATCGGGCCGCCCGGTACTTCGAGTCGGCAGAGATCGTCGAGATGCATCACGCGAACAAGCTCGACGCTCCCAGCGGCACCGCCGTGCACACCGCGGAGATGATCGCCGCCGACCGGGCAGCGGCCGGACGGCGCACGATGCCCGACGCCATCCAGGACAAGGACGGCACCGCGCGCGGCAGCGAGGCCCACGGTGTACGCATCCCCGGCGTACTGCTCGCCGTACGCGCCGTCCCGGACCGTCCCGGTCTGACGATCGGCCTGGGTCCGCTGCTGAGCTGACCGGCCGGGTCGCGCCCCGGTCCGGAAGCGCGGCCGGTCACCCTGGCGGTAGCAGCCCGGCCCACGTCATGTCGAGCAGGCGCTCGCGGCTGTCGGGTGAGGGCAACGCGGCTGCGGCAGCCAGCGCATGCAGACAGTAGGTGGCGAGTTCGGCGGGCGGGGCATCGGTGCGGACGATGCCGGCGTCGGCGGCGCCGGCGATGGCCTCGGTGACGAGTTCGTGGAGCCGCTGATGGGCCGGCGGCATGTGGGCGGCCCGGTGAAGGGTCAGCGCGAGCTGTGTGGCCTGCGCGGGTGATGCGCCGTCGGCGTGGTGACCGTGCCCGGCATGGGTGCCGGTGCTGGACAGGTGAAGGTAGGTGGCCAGCACGGTGCGCAGCCGTTCGCCGGGATTCCGGTCCTGTGCGGCGATGCCGGCGAGTTGATCGAGGTGGGCGGTGACCTGCCGGTCATGCCAGGCGATCACGATGGACTGCACGTCGGGGAAGTATTTGTACAGCGTCGCGCGGCCGATACCGACCTGTGCGGCGATCTGCGACATGTTCACCGCCATGCCGTGCTCGGCGACGAGTGCGGCCGTGGCGTCCAGGATCGCCGCGTGCACGGTGTGGCGGTGTTGGTCGACGGTCGACTCCCACAACTTCGGCACATTCGCATCGTACGCATTGCACTGGCTGTGTCGTACTGTCTATCTCCAATACAGTGTGTATTGCAAAATCGAGGGGGAGTCATGGTGCGTCGCGAGAGGCCGGAGGCGGACGAGGGTATGCCGCGCTGGGTGAAGATCTTCCTCATCGTCGGCCTGGCCCTGGCGGTGTTGATTCCGGTGGCCGTGCTGGCCGGACACGGCCCTGGTCGGCATCTGGGTCATGCGGCGGTTCCGGGCGCCGCGATCGGCGGCAGGGGATGACGCTGCGCCCGGGGCTGCGCCGGGCCGGCCTGCTGCTGCACATCGCCGCCTCCGTCGGATGGCTCGGCGCCGTCACGGCTTCGCTCGCGCTGGCCGCTCTGGGCCTCGCCGCCGACGAGCCGCGCACGGCCGATGCCGCGTACCTGGTTCTGCCGCCACTGGGCTGGTACGTACTGGTCCCGTTCGGTGTCGCCAGCCTGGTCACCGGGGTGACGCAGTCCCTGATCACCATGTGGGTCCTGGTGCGTCACTACTGGGTGGTCGTCAAGCTGGTGCTCACCGTGTTCGCCGTCGCGGTGCTGCTGCTGTACATGCGCACGTTGAGCACCCTCGCCGAGGTGGCCGGTGCCGCCGCGGGCGGCGGGCCGCCCACGACCGCCGGTGCGTCACCGCTGGTCCACGCGGGTGGCGCCGCGCTCCTGCTGCTGGTCGCGCTGGCGCTGTCGGTGTACAAACCGCGCGGCCTGACGCCGGCCGGACGCCGCCGGCGTGGCATCGATGTACCCGCCCGCGGAGCCTGACCGGGCGTCATGCCGGCCGGCGGCGCGGCCAGCAGACCGCGCGCTACGGTGGACGCCGTGACGAGGTCGAGGGCGACAGCGGCAGGCCGTGCGGCCCGCCTCGTCCTGCTGCTGGCGACCGCTCTCGGGCTGGCGTCCATGCATACGCTCGGCCACACCGGTGTCCGCGCCGGCCATCACCCGGCGTCGGCCGCCATGACCTCGGCGTCGGCCGCCATGACCTCGGCGTCGGCCGCCATGACCTTGGCGTCGGCCACTGCCGGGGCTTTGTCCACTGTCGTCACCGCGGCGGCACGGCCGTGCCCGGACGGGCACTGCGACGGTCACGGCGGTCACGGCTCGGGAGCCTGGAGCGCCTGCGTGGCGATCCTGACCGGGCTGGCCGTGATCGTGATGCTGCTCTGGCTCGTGGCCGCGGTCCGCAGCCATCGCCTGCTGCTGGTACCCACTCCGCTCCGGGCACTGTCCCCGCGCGCACCACCGGATCGCACCACCGGACTGACCCTCGCGTCGGCGGCGGTACTGCGCATATAGCAACGCCACCTCGACAGCGGCCGATCATCGGCCGTGTCGGGGCGTTCGCGCGTACCCGAATCCGACCGAAGGGTTTTGCCCGCAATGATGCGCAATTCCCAGCTGCCCTCCATCGTGCGGCGCTGCGGCCTGCTCGCCGGCGCTGCCGTCACCGCCACCCTCGTGCTGTCCGCGTGCGGCGGCCATTCGTCGCCGGGCACCGGCATGAACCACGGCACCTCCACCGCGAGCGCATCGGTGGCCGCGCCGGTGGCCGGCACGTTCAACGACGCCGACGTCACCTTCGCCGAGTCGATGATCCCGCATCACCAGCAGGCGGTGCAGATGGCGGCCATGGCCGCCGGTCGCGCCGGCGACGCCGGGGTCACCGAGCTCGCGAGCAAGATCCGGGCCGCGCAACAGCCCGAGATCGACACCATGACCGGCTGGCTGACCGCCTGGGGCAGGCCGGTCCCGGAGCCGCACATGAGCATGGGTTCCGGCATGGACCACGGCTCGATGCCCGGCATGATGACCGACGCGGACATGGCCGAGCTCATGGACGCCAAGGGCGCCGCGTTCGACAAACAGTTCCTGACCATGATGATCAGCCACCATGAAGGCGCCATCGAGATGGCGCAACGGGAAGTCGCGCAAGGCTCCAACGCCGAGGCCAAGGCCCTGGCGCAGAAGATCATCACCGATCAGCAGGCCGAGATCGCCACGATGAGGACCATCCTCGGCCGCCTCTGAATCCGGTGACAACCGGGCGGTCAGGCGCGACGCGCCAGGCCGCCCGGCCATCGGCACGCCGGTCGGGCCGATGCGGGCGGAGGCCCGCATCAACCCGGCCGCATGGCGTACGGCCGAGCCGTGCCCGGTCTCAGAGGTTCCCGCGAGCGAACCGCCCGTTGACTGGAACTGACGCAGGCCGAGCCCATGGCCGGTCGCGGCTGGAGAAGACCACGATCGGCCGCCTTGCCGAGCGATTGATCAGCCGGACGGGATGCAGCCGGTGAGGGCGAGGAAACGGTCGACCGCCAGTTCGGCCTCGGCGCGGAGGCGTTCGGGTGAGGGCGCCGGCTCGCCGAGCAGCGACCGGATCTGCACGTCGCGGACGACCAGCCCGTACAGCAGCTGGAAAGTCTCGGCGGGATCGCCGGCGCGCAGCAGGCCCTGGTCGGTGAGCCGGGTCAGGTAGTCCTCGATCAGCGGCCCGGTGGTGTGCCGTCCGTGCCGCAGCAGCAGAGCGGCGAGGCCGGGGGAGGCCATGGCGGCCCGGTTCAGTGCCACCGAGGTGTCGCTGGTGAGCAGTCGTAGCAGGTTCTCGGCGATGACGGTCAGGGTTGCGCGCGGCGCGGCGGGGCCCTCCAGGGCGGCGGCCACGGCTGTGGTGACCTGGCCGGACTGCCGTTCGATCAGGGCCGCGAGCAGCCCGTCGCGGTTGCTGAACCAGCTGTAGAGGCTCTCCTTGGAGCAGCCGGCGCGGGCGGCGACGGCCTGCATGGTGGTGCCGTCGAGGCCGTGGGCGACGAGTTCGGCGAGGGCCGCGTCGAGGGCGGCGTGGCGGCGGGTCTCCTGTTCGCCGGCGCGGGGCCGGCCTCGTCGGGTCTGTCCGGGCACAGAAAGCCTCCGATCGCCGCTGGCGCTTAATCGAACTGTCGAGTACGGTTTAATCCGTACCCGATGGTTCGATTATAGCTGGAGGCACCGTGGACGCCGCCCGACATACTGCCCGCACCTGGACCCTGGGGTCGGCCGCCGTGGCGACCGGCCTGATCGCCGGGTTCTTCTACGCCTACGCCTGCTCCGTCATGCTCGGGCTGGCCCGGGCCGACGATCACACCTTCATCACCGCCATGCAGTGGATCAACGCCACCGTCCGCAACGGATGGTTCGCCGCGAGCTTCTTCGGCGCCCTGCCGCTGACCGCCGCGGCCGCGATCCTGCACCTGCGCCGCGACGACAGGCGGGCGCTGCCCTGGGCGGCGGCAGCCTTCCTCCTCTACGCGGCCGCTTTCGCGATCACGATGGGCATCAGCGTGCCGCTCAACGAGGAACTCGCGGCGGCCGGCGACCCCGGATCCATCAGTGATCCCGGCGCTGTGCGGGCGGCGTACGAGGACGTGTGGGTGCGCTGGAACCTGGTTCGTACGCTCGCCTCGACCGCCGCCCTGGCCTGCCTGGTCCGGGCACTGATCGTGCATGCCCGGCCGCCCGCGCCCGACCGCACCCGACCGCACGCCCCCGCCCGTCCCGACCGCGCCGGATCGCCTGCCTGACCGTCCGCGCCCTGCCGGGCGTGACCGCCCCTGCTGAATCTGGAGATCCCTGATGGCTGACCTTCCCGCCACGATCCTGGCCGATGGCCCCGGTGAGACCTTCATCGGACTGGTCCTGATGTCCGGACTGTGCCTGGCGCCGATGATCATGCTGGGGCTGGGGGCCTGGGCCGCCTCGGGGAGCCGGCGTGGGCGCCGCATCGCGGTGTGGATCAGCGTCGTGATCGTGCTGTTCTACGGGCTGTCGGTGCTGGGCAGCCAGTTCTCGTGGCCGAACCCGCGATTCCACGGTGAGATCGCCGATACCGCCCTGCTGATCCTGATCGGCTGCGGTGGCTTCCTGTCGCTGCCCTGGCTTCTCGCGTTCGGTGTCACCAAGCTGGGCACACGCGGCACACATGGCACGCCGGAACCGGAGTCGGCACCGGAGTCGGTGTCGGGTCCGGGATCGGATCCGGCGCCGCCGTCGCAGCCCGGACCACAGTCCTAGAACCGCACCGGCAGTACGCTGCGTCGGCGCGGACCATCACGTCGCCGACCATCGACGCCGGTGTCAGTTCGCTGTGCGCCGGCGGTAGTACCTGGCCTGGCGGTCACGGTGGGCGCAGGACTCATGGCAGTACCGGCGACGAGGATGGTGCTGGACGAAGAACAGGCAGCAGCCGGGGCCTTCGCAGCGGCGCAGCAGCCGGGCCCGGCCCCCGGTGAGCAGTTCGATGCAGGCGGTGGCCAGGCCGCCGAGGAGCGCGGCGTCACCGGTTGCGGCGTCTCGTCGGCTGTCCGCGACAAGCACCGCGCCGGATTGCCGGATCATCTGCGGGTACGTCGGCGCCTGGGCGGCGGTTGCGTTGACGTGCGTGACCGCCGTCGCGAGTGGCGCAGCGCCGGCGACCGTCGCCGCGAACAGGGTGCGGATGCTGTCCCGCAGAGACCTGGCCGCCGCCGTGTCGCGCGCCGGCGGTGCTCCGGCCGTGGTGAACCAGAGCGTGGCGAGTTCGGTCGTGCCGAGGAAGTCCTCGTCCCCGTACAGCGTGTTGGCGAATTCCACGACCAGCGGTTCAGTGCCCAGGAGCGGCATCTCTACGTCGTCCACGCGACTATTCTATGCTGACGGTTAGAAAGGCATGTTACCGTCAGCCGCATGATGACCTGGCGACATGTCACCCCCGATGACTTCCCGCTGCTGGGCCGTTGGCTGGCGGAGCCGCACGTAGCGCGCTGGTGGCATCACGAAACGTCGCCGGCGGCCGTGGAACGCGACTTCGGGCCGTCCGCGCGCCGGGAGGAACCGAACGAAGACCTGCTGGCGTTCCTCGACGGTGCACCGATCGGGCTGCTGCAACGCTCGTTCCTGCACGACTACCCCGAGTACCTCGAGGAGTTGACGCCGCTCACCGCGGTGCCGGCCCGCGCGATGACGATCGACTACCTGATCGGCGGCGCGGCGGACGTCGGGCGTGGCATCGGCACCCGCATGATCCGCTCGGCGCTGGATCGACTGTGGGCCGACCATCACGACGCCGAGTGCGTGATCGTAGCGGTGCATGCCGACAACACACCGTCGTGGCGGGTGCTGGAGAAGGCGGGCATGACGCGCGTCGCCCACGGCGAGATCGATCCGGACAACCCGATCGACGACCGGCGCCATTATGTCTACCGGATCGATCGGCCCCAGGACCGTGTGGGGGAGCCGGCAAAAGATTCCGAGGTTCCACCCATCCACCGCTGAGGCTGTTCCGAATCGTCGGTGTAGTCCCGATGATGGAGGAAACCCGAAATGCGTGCATTCAAGTTCACCGCCGTTACCGCCACCGCCCTGTTCACCGTGTCGCTGGCCGCGTGCGGCAGCGATGACAGCACCGCCGGGTCGGCGGCGCCCGCCGCACCGGCCATGACGACCGCGGCCCCGACCGCGGCGGCGAGCCCGTCGGCCGCAATGGACATGGTCAACTTCGGTCCGGGCTGCGCCGCGGTGCCGGCCGACCCGGCCGACAAGGGCAGCTTCGCGTCGATGGCGCAGGTGCCGGTCGCCACCGCGGCGTCCGGCAATCCGCTGCTGTCGACCCTGGTTTCGGCGGTCAAGCAGGCCGGCCTGGTCGACTCCTTGAACACCGCTGACGCGGTCACCGTGTTCGCCCCGACCAACGACGCCTTCGGCAAGATCCCCGCAGCCGACCTGAAGAAGGTCCTGGCCGACAAGAAGACGCTGTCCGGCATCCTGACCTACCACGTCGTCCCCGGGAAGCTGACCCCCAGCGACCTGGCCGGCACCCACAAGACCCTGCAGGGCGGCGAGGTCACCGTCAGCGGCAGTGGCGAGCAGTTCAAGGTCGCCGGCACCGCCTCGGTGATCTGCGGCAACGTGCAGACCGCCAACGCCAACGTCTACATCATCGACACCGTGCTGATGCCCAAGAGCTGACCCGGCCCGGGAATCAGCCGAACGACCCGGCTCGTCATGAGCCGAGTCTCCCTTCCCCCGGAGGTTGTCGATGCAACGCATCATCGTGGGCGCGGCCTCCGGGATCCTCGCCGCGGGCTTCGGCGTCGCGGCCGCGGAACTCCTCGCGGCCGCGACCCGGCCCCAGGCCGGACCACTGATCGCGGTCGGTGGCGCGGTCATCGACGCCACCCCCACCCCCCTCAAGGAATTCGCGGTACGCGAGCTCGGCACCTACGACAAACCCGCGCTGCTCGCCGGCATCGCCGTGGTGTTGCTGCTGTTCACCGCCCTCACCGGCATCCTGGGTTTGCGCCGCCGCATCGCGGTCGCGGCTGGCGCCGTCGTCCTCGGCGCGGCCGGTGCGGGGGCGGCGCTGTCGCGTCCCTCGGCCGACATGTTCGACACGGTCCCGTCGCTCTTCGGCGCCGCCACGGCCGGCGCTCTCCTGTGGTGGCTGCTGCACCGGGCCACCTCGATGCCTGATCGCCGCGGCCTCCGCACCGGCGACGCCCCGGCACCGGCGGGCGTACCGGAACGCGACTTCGACCGCCGGGCCTTCCTTCGCTCGGCGGCTCTGGTCGCCGGTGGCGCCGCGATGGCCGGCGGGAGCGCGCAATGGCTGAACCGAGCCCGGGCCGGCGCGTCCGCCAAGACCCGGCAGGCGCTACGGCTTCCCGCACCCGCCAGCCCGGCCAAGCCCGTGCCCGCCGGAGCCGGACCCGGCTTCTTCACCGCCAACAGGGACTTCTATCGCGTCGACACCGCACTGAGCGTCCCCCGCATCGACCTCGGTACGTGGCGGCTGCGTCTCCATGGCATGGTCGACAACGAGTTCGTTCTGTCGTTCGACGATCTGCTCGACAGGCCGCTGATCGAGCGTGACGTCACCCTCAACTGCGTCTCCAACGAGGTCGGCGGCCCCTACATCGGCACCGCGCGCTGGCTGGGCGTGCCCCTGGCACCCTTGCTGCGCGAAGCGGGCCTGCGCGCCGGCGCCGACCAACTCGTCGCGCGATCGGCGGAGGGCATGACCATCGGCACCCCCATCGACGTTTTGCTCGACGGGCGCGACGCGATGCTCGTCGTCGGGATGAACGGCGAACCCCTGCCTCTGGTCAACGGGTTCCCGGTACGGATGCTCACCCCCGGGTTGTACGGCTATGCCGGCGCCTGCAAATGGCTCACCGAACTGCAGGTCACCACCTTCGCCGACTTCGACGCCTACTGGGTCGAACGCGGCTGGGCCGCCCGCGGGCCGGTCAAGACCACCTCGCGCATCGACAGACCGAAACCGTTCGCCCGGCTCACCACCGGCGCCCAGACCATCGCCGGCGTCGCCTGGGCGCAAGGCCGCGGCATCAGCGCCGTCGAGATCAGCGTCGACGGCGGCACCTGGAAGCAGGCCGAACTGCTGCCCGTGCCGTCCGCTGACACCTGGGTCCAGTGGCGCTACGCCTGGAACGCCGCACCAGGACCGCACTCCATCGCCGTACGCGCCACCGACCGCACCGGAGCCGTGCAGACCGAGAAGAGGGCCACCCCGTTCCCCGACGGTGCCACCGGCTGGCACACCATCACCGTCACCATCGGCTGAGCCACAGAGGCCGGACGGCAAGCGCGTCGCGTCGCGGCGGCACGGCCGGCACGCCGGCCGCCCTCGCTGACCGGGTCGGTGGCTTCCGGCCTGAGATGAACATTGCGCCAACGACCGCATGCCCGGCGGACATGTGGGGCACCAGTCGGCTACTGCCCCTGTGAGGACCTGTGAGGTGTGCGATGACCGAACCTGCCACCACCGGCGGACTCGTCGACCCGGAGATCGCTCTGCAACGTCAGATCGAGACGCTCACCCAGCGTTTCCCGGAAGTGGACCGCTCCGAGCTTGCCGACCGTGTCCATGCGACGTACGAGCGGCTCCAGCAGGAGGCGACGGTCGATTCTCATCTGGTCGCCATGACCGAAAAGCAGGTCACCGAGGACCTGCGCCGCAGTGGCGAGACCGTCCACGTGCGCGGCGACGGCACGGACTGAACGGTCTCGCGGTACGGCGGGCGCCGGCACCCCGCTATGGGTGCCGCGTACCTGAACCGGTCATCACCGCGACGGGTGGACGGCCACCCGTCGATGGTGATGACCTGCGCCGGCGGACGGCGGCGGGTGGGGCGCATCCTCCTCGAAGACGACTCGGGTGAGCTTTTCGCAGAGCGCGGAGTCGTAGTCGAGCCGCACATCGTCGAGGCTGATCGCGGGGACCGCGCCCATCACGGAGTTGGTCACGAACACGTGGTCCGCGGCCATCAGATCCTCCACCGTGAGGCGCCGGTTCTCGACCTCGTAGCCCCAGCTCCGGAGCAGCTCCCCGACCGCGGCGGACATGGTGCCGGGCAGAGCATGCCTGGACACGGGGAAACATGCTGTGCCGCCGAACACGGCGCACACGCTCGCGGTGCCGGTCTCCGACACCGTGCCGTCGGCGTTGAGGATCAACGCCTCGTCCGCGCCGTGTCTGATCGCCCAGTCACCCGCCATCCGGTAATGCAGGTAGTTGAGGGTCTTGTGGCCGGCGAGATGGGTCTCCCGGCGGTGCGGGTACGTCCTCAGCCGCAGCCCGGCCTGTGAGTTCAGAACCGGGCGCGGCGAGTACGGCTTGGCGCAGGCGAACAGCACCGGAGACAGCTGCGCGTTACTCGGGTTGCCCGCGGTCGCCACCAGCTTGACCACCGCGTCGACGTGCGACAGCCCGTTCCTCTCTACGAGGCGGGCGATGACGTCGGCCCAGGTGACGTCCGACGGCGTGCTGCCGAAGAACTCCCGCCAGGCGAGCTCGAAGCGCCGCACGTGAGCGTCGAGAAGGAGGGGACGGCCCGCGCGGACCCGGAGGGTCTCGAAGAATCCGAGGCCGTACATCAGGCCTTCACTGTCGAACGGCACCGTGGCGGCGCTGCCGGGTTTGAAGATCCCGTCGTGCCACACCGTGGCGACGTTCCGGTCGTCACCGGCCGCCGCGTGCAGGGCGTTCATCAGCGTCCGCCCCTTGTGCAGGGTCTCCTCGTACTCGCTCGCGGGATCCGAGTCGTAGACGATGCCGCCGCCCACGGAGAAGACGGCCGTGCCGCCCGTGAACGTCGCCGTGCGGATCGCGATGGAGAGGTCCATCGCACCGTCGAACCCGATGTAGCCGATGCTGCCGGTGTAGATGTGCCGCCGTACCGGCTCGAGCTCGTCGATGACCTCCATCGCCCGGATCTTGGGGCAGCCGGTGATGGAGCCGCCGGGGAAGGTGGCCCTCAGGAGATCGACGGCGTCCATTCCGGGGCTCAGCTCACCGGTCACCGTCGACACGAGGTGATGAACGTTCTGGTAGGTCTCGAGGCGTTTGTGTTCGAGTACGCGCACCGAAGCCGGACGGCAGACCTTGCCGATGTCGTTGCGGAGCAGGTCGACGATCATCGACAGCTCGGCGTCCTCCTTGGTGCTGGCCCGCAGCTCGGCCCGCAAGGCGTCGTCCTCGGCCGGCGTCGTCCCGCGAGGCCGGGTGCCCTTGATCGGCCGCGTCTCGACCGTACCGTTCCTCAGCTCGATGAACCGCTCGGGAGACGTCGAGACGATCTGGTGGTCACCCGCGTTGATGTAGGCGAAGAAGGGAGCCGGATTCTCCGTGAACATGCTGGTGAAGCATTCGAAGGGGTCGGAGGTGTTGGACGCCTGGAAGCGTTGCGACATGTTCACCTGGTAGACGTCGCCGTCGAAGATGTACTCGCGGATCGCCTCGACGGCCGAGAGGTACTCGTCGCGGGAGAAGGCCGACACGCACTGGCCGGCTGCTTCCGGTTCCCATTCGCGGGGTGCCGCCGGCTCGCTGAGCGCCTCCTTGAAGCGTGCGACGTTCCGGCTCACCGCGGCGTCGTCGTCCTGCACGCTCATCGCGAGGAGCGTCGTCGCGCCGGAGATCCGGTCCTGCACGAGGATGACGGCCGGCGCGACGAGGTGCATCAGGGGCAGCCCGAGATCGTCGACGCTTGTTCTCGGCAGCTGCTCCAGGCAGTCCTTCAGGTCGTAGGCGAGATAGCCGAGCAGTCCGCTGGACAGTGGCAGTGCCGCGTCCGGGGCCGGCACGGGGGAGTGCCGTAGAACCCGGCGCAGCGTGGTGAAGGGGTCCTCGTCCAGTGTGAAGTGCTGGTCGCCGTCCGTGAGCGTGGCCCGGGTGCGGTGCCCGCTCAGTGAGAGCCACGGGTACACGCCCAGGATGTGGAACCGCGCGCAGTCGAGCGTCCCCCCGCTCAGCAGGGCGACGGTCCCGGGCAGGTGAGCGAAGCGTCGCACGACATCGACGAACGGCTCCGCCAGGTCGATGGGCTCGGAGTGCACCGCGGTCACTCTCCGCAGCGACGAAAGGTCGGCGTTCATTCTCCCGCTCCTTTCAGTGGGCCCGTACGCAGGAAATTCTCGATCATGGTGAAGCCGTGCCGGGTCAGGAAGCTCTCCGGGTGGAACTGGACACCGAACAGCGGCTCGCGGACGTGCTGGATCCCCATCGGTAGGCCGTCGGCGGACCGTGCGTTGACCCTGAGTTCCTCGCTGATGCCGGTGGTCGCCAGCGAGTGATAGCGCGCCACCGTGACCGGCTCGGGCACTCCGGCGAACAGGCCCGATCCGTCGTGATGCACGGCGCTCGTCTTGCCGTGCATCGGAACGGGCGCGTGCACCGTGGTACCTCCGAACGCCTCGTTGATGCACTGCATGCCCAGGCACACGCCCAGGATCGGGAACACGCCGTGGTAGCGGCGGATGAGCTCGGTCGAGATCCCGGCCGCGCCCGGGCTCTTGGGGCCGGGACTCACCAGGACGTAGTCCGGCCGCTCCCGCGCGACGTCGTCCACGGTGAGTTCGTCGGCGCGGACCACCCGGATCTCGAGGTCGTAGTTCTGAAACATCTGGACGAGGTTGAACGTGAAGGAGTCGTAGTTGTCGATGACGAGGAGCTTGGCGCTCATGGTGTGGACCTGACTTTCCTTCAGGAGTCGCTGATCCGGCGTCACAGCATGGTGGAGCCGCCGTCGACCGGCAGGTACGTGCCGGTCATGAAGCGGGACAGGTCGCTGGCCAGGAAGGTCACGGCGCCGGCCAGGTCCTCGGGCAACGCGTTGCGGCGCATCGGGCTCCGGGCGGCGATCGACTCCTTGACGTGGGACGCCATCGGCATCGCCGTGTCGGTCAGGGTGAGCCCGGGCGCGACCGTGTTGACCCGTACGCCGTGCGGGCCGAGCTCGGTGGCGAGCGATCGCACGAAGGCGTCGACCGCGGCCTTGGCGGTGCTCTGCGCGAGGAATCCTTCGTCGCTGTGCTTCGAGAAGGTGCTCGAGACCGCGATGATGCTGCCGCTGCGGCGCCGGAGCATCTCCGGGGCGACGGCCCGGCACGGGTGGAAGACGGCCTTGAGCTCGTCGCTGACCTTCCGATCGAGATCTGCCCACTCGTACTCGAGGAAGGACCGATGCCGGAAGGGCATGTGCGCGTTCGTCACCAGGACGTCGATGCGTTCGAAACGTTCGTGGACGGCCGCCACCATGGCGGCGACATCGTCGGCGCGAGTCACGTCCGCCGCGAAGACCTCGGCGGTCCCGCCGTCGGCCTCGATCATCTCCTTGACGCTCCGGGCCTGCGCCTCGCTGTGCCGGTGGTTGATGGCCACCTTCGCGCCCTGCTCCGCGAGCAGCAGCGCGGTGGCCAGCCCGATGCCGCGGCTGGCGCCGGTGACCAGCACCACCTTGTCATGGAGCAACCCTGTGCCGGCTGAGGGCCTCGGACGTCGTACCGGAGCCGGCGCGGACGGCCCCGAGCCCGGGCGGCGGCCCTCGAGCCGCCGATCTATCAGCGCGGCGACCACATCGAGCCGCGGCGCGTCGAACAGCTCGGACAGGCCGACCTCGACGCCGAGATCTTCCTTGATCCTCGCGAGGACCCGCATGGCCGACAGCGAATGCCCGCCGATGTCGAAGAAGTGCGTACGGCGGCCGATGCGAGCGACGGGCACGTTGACGATCAGAGCCCAGATCTCCGCGAGCGCGCGTTCGGTCGCGCCGGCCGGCGGTTCGTGGTCGTCACCGGGTCCCTGCTGGCGGTGCAGGTCGAACAGCGCCCGCCGGTCCAGCTTTCCGTTCGGCAGCATCGGCATCGCGTCGAGCGGGACGAACACGTCCGGTACCAGGTAGGCGGGCAGCCTGTCGTGCAGGAACGCGCGGAGCTCCGCCGCGTCGACGTCGTGGTCCGGCCGGCTGGTGTAGAAGGCGACCAGGCGATCGCCCTGACCCACGACCGCGCGGGCCAGGATGCCGCCGAAGTCGCTCATCACCTTCTCGACCTGGCGTACCTCGACGCGGAAGCCACGCACCTTGACCTGGAAGTCCCAGCGGCCGATGAAGTCGAGCGTGCCGTCCGGGAGGTGCCTGACGACATCGCCGGTGTTGTAGAGGCGGTCGTCCGGCCGTACGCCGAAGGGGTGGGGAAGGAAGCGTTCGGCGGTCAGGTCGTCCCGGCCGTGGTAGCCATCCGGAATGCCGGCGGAGGCGACATGCAGCTCACCCGGAACGCCGTCCGGCACCAGCCGGCCGAGGCGATCCAGCACGTAGACCCTGGTGTTGTGGATCGGCGTCCCGATCGGCACGAACTCGCCGTCCCCGCCGAAGTCAGCGGTGTCGTAATAGCAGATGTCGTTGAGCTCGGTACACCCGTAGTTGTTGAGCAGCCGCGCTCCCGGCAGCACCGCACGGAACGCACCGACGAGGCTGCCCGGCAGCGGCTCGCCCGCGGCGATGCAGACCCTCAGGGCGGGCAGCCGCTTACCGCTCGCCCGCAGGTGTTCCAGGACACCGGCCAGGTGCGACGGGACAAGGTTCAGGCGGGTGACATGGTGCTCGGCCAGCGCGTCGACGAAGGCCTCGGTGTCCCGCACCGTCTCGTCGGCGATGAAGATCTGGGGGCAACCGTTGAGCAGGCCCGCGAACAGCTCCTTGACACCGACCGCGAAGACGAAGGTCGTCTTCTGCGCCACGACCTCGCCGGCCTGGAACGGCAGGCGCGCTTCGAGGGCGCTGAGCCAGTTGGTGAGCTGCCGATGAGGCACCCGGACGCCCTTGGGGGTGCCGGTCGACCCCGACGTGTACATCACGTAGGCGAGCGAGTCGGGCGCGGCGACGTGCTCCGGCGCCGCACGGGCAACTTCCGTCGCGTCGTCCGGGACGTCCTCGACGCGCACGCATCGGGAGTCCTCCACGCCGAGTGTCGGCTGGTGCGCGGCGTGGCACACGACGATCCGTGGCTTCGCGTCGCCGAGGATCTGCCGCGAGTAGGCCGTCGGATATCCCGGATCGATCGGTACGTAGGCGGCACCGGCCCTCCAGACACCGAGCAGCGCCGCCAGCAGTTCACCTCCACGAGGAAGACAGACCGCGACAAGGTCTCCCGGTGCGATGCCCCGCGCCGCGAGCGCGCCGGCGACCTGACCGGCCCGCCGGGCGACGTCGGCATAGGTCCAGGCGCCGCGCCCGTCCCAGCACGCCACCGAGTCCGGGGCCCGCTGGGCAACCGCGTCGAAGCGCGAGACGAACGACCACGCCGGGGGTTCGGTGACCGGCACCCGGTCCGCACGCTCCAGCAACTCCCGTACGTCAGCGTCGCGCAGCATGGGAATCTCGGCCAGGCGGCGGTTCGCGCCGGCGAACATGCCCTCCAGCACCTGCTGTTGATGAGCGAGCAGGCGCTCGATGGTTGCGCCGTCGTACAGGTCCGAGGCGTAGGAGACCTCGACCGTGAGTTCGCCTCCACTGCCGATGTACGACAGCTCCATCTCCGACCGCGCCGGCACGTGTTCCCTGGCCAGCAGCGTCCGGATACCGGCGTCCGTTTCGCCGGCCTCGGGGTAGCCGGTGAACGTCACCCCGTCGGGCAGCGGGGCCCCCAGCGCGGTCTGCGGGAAGTTCTGGTGACGCATGACGACGGGCACCAGCGGATTGCCGCCGCCGCGGCGCGCCACGTCGGTCGCACGCAGGATCTGCTCGTACGGCGCGGGATGCTCGAACGCGTCCAGGACCTGACGCCGGACGACCTCGAGCAGCGTGGCGACGTCGGTCTGTTCGTCGATGCGCATCCGGAGCGGCAGGATGTTGACGAAGAACCCGATCAGCGGCTCGAGTTCGACGGCCGAGCGGCTGGACATGGTGGTGCCGACACAGAGGTCGTCCTTGTCCGCGTACCGGCTGAGCGTGACACCGAGCGCCGCGAGCAGGCACATGAAGATCGTGCAGTCGTGTTCCCGCGCGAATCGCTCCAGAGCGTGCGCGAAGTCGGCCGGGTAGCGGTGCACATGAGTGGCGCTCGTGGTGCCGGACCTCTGCTGACGCGCGTGCACGGTCGGCAGCTCGAGACTGTCCTCGTAGCCCGCCAGGGTGTCGCGCCAGTACTCGAGGTCGGCGGACATGTCCGCGGTTCGCTGTGCGCGGGCGTACGTCGCGTACTGAACCGTCAGCGGCGGGAGCTCCGGGACCTGCCCGCGACAGAATGCCGCATAGGCACTCTGCAGCTCGGCGAAGAAGATGGCCTGCAGCGACCATGCGTCCGCGGCGATGTGGTGCACGTTGAGCAGCAGAAGGTGCCGGCCGGGCGACAACCGGACCAGTCGGGCGATGAAGACCTCGCCGCGGCCGAGGTCGAAGCGGTGTTCGAGAACCCGGTCGAGTTGCTCCACCAGCTGCCCGTGGTCCACCTCCACGACCGGTAGGCGCACCGGCTCCGGCGGTGTGACGAACTGCAGCGCCCGGCCGTCGTCCGTCATGGCGTACGCGGTGCGCAGGCTCTCGTGCCGGGCGACGATGAGGCTCAGGCTGTCCTCGAGTGCCGGCACGTCGAGGTTGCCCCGGACCGACAGCAGCAGCGGGAGGCTGTAGCTCGTGCTCTCCGGATCGCGCTGGTGGTGGACCCACATACGCTCCTGGAACCAGGACAGGGGGTGACCCGGCCGGCTCGTTGTGTCCCGGCCCGAACCACCATCGACCTCGACAGCCATGCATGCTCCCGCGTAATCAGCAGAGAAATTCGTGCCGTACGGCCGGGGCAGCGGCGTCGTTGCTGCTCACCCACGTGAACCGTCCTCGAGGACGGTTCGCCGGACCGGCGGACATCATCGGCCGGTCACTTACGCGGTTAAGCTACCGTCGCCTGGCGGTGCGCGATGCCCCACTGTCCACGACAGAGAGAAAGCACACATCCCATCGGGTGCGCCCGAGGAGGAGTACGGCGACGCTGTCTGATTAATCGGTTCAGTAGAAGATGGCTCAGTGCCTAACGCGATCGATACTCCTCCAGCAGTGCGCTGATCTCGTCCGCGCCGCGGCGCAGCTCCGCCAGGTCCGCCTCGGTGAAGGCGCGCGGATCCGGGCCGAGGACGCAGTGTGCTCCCAGGATCGCGCCGTCGACGACGATCGGGACACCGGCGTAGCTGCGCACACCGTCGACGGTCACCAGCGGATTGCCGGCCTGTTTGACGTCCTCGGTGGCATCCGGGACGACGTACGGGGCCCCCGAGGTGACGGCGTTGACGCAGAACGACCACTCGATCGGCGTACCGGCCATCTCGGCGAGCCACCCCTGCAGCCCGTACGAGCCAGGGAAGACCTGAGCGGTGTTCAGTACCATGCTGACCAGTCCGATCGGCTGGCCGAGCCGGTGAGCTGTCCGCTCGGCGATGGCGTCCAGCCGCCGGCGTAGTTCGGGGTCGTCCAGGTCGATGCCGGCCAGCACGGCGAAGCGGTGCGGCATCACGGTGGAGTCTTGGTCACGGGGATGCACGAGGTCCTCCTATCTTCCTTGCTGGACGAGCCGCTCGTACACGGCGGCCCGCACGGCGAGACCACGCGCGCACAGCCGGGTGATCGGGTCGCTGCCCTGCATGGCCGAGATCAGCCGGCCCAGGGCCCAGGGCTCACCCTCGTCCCCGGTCAGACCCGAACGGGACAGCAAGGTGCGCCAGACGTCTTCGGTGTGCGGACCGTAGAAGCCCTCCAGCGCCGCCCGGGCGGTCGCCAGCGTCGGCCTTTCCAGGTCGTAACCGGCGTTCAGGGACGCGGTGTCCGGACTCCCGTGCTCCGCCATCGATTTCTCCTTCAACGCCCCGAACCTGCTACGCCGGTCAGATCGACGGCATGCCAGAGGTGGAACGAGGCAACCAGTTCGCGCAGTTCACGGGAGACATCAGCACGGAGACGCGGGGCAGCATCAAGACGTGGTGCGTTCTCCTTCCCCTCATCGGTGGGCGCGAGGCAAAACTTAGGTCGGCGCCGGCACCGGAGGGTGTGCTGTGGCCTGTCGAGGGTATCGAGGTCGTAGTGCTTACCGGCCGTGTGCCGATGCTGTTCGCCTCGCGGGCGACGGCATCCACCTGTCACCGTCTACGGGAGGATCTGAGAACAATTTCGATCATGACTATGGGGGTACGGACCACAACGGCTGCGAGGGCCTGGCGATGAGCATCGGCCACGCAGCCGACCGGAGCGTGCCGGGATTCGGCCACACCGCTCTCATCCTCGGCGCGGACGGCGACCTGCCCTCGGTACTGGGAACGGAACTGCGCCGTTCGGCGGAGATCTATGACGAGGTGCTGCTGGTCGTCGGTGAGCGCACCCGCGCCGTCCTGACCTGCGCCGACGTGCCCGGGGAGGTGTTGAGCTGGGACGATCCCGCCGCCTTCTATCAGCGGCTCGGCTCGGCGTACGAAGCGTTCCGCCGCTATCTCGCCGCGCAGCATCAGGCGGGCCGGCGGGTGCACGTGATCGCCGAGCCGGACCTGATCAGCAGTGTGGAGCCCGAGTTCCGCGCCGAGCGGGTCGCGGCCTATCTGGCGTACGAAGCGGTCTGCAACGAGGCGTACGCGATGGGCGGCGGGTCCACGGTGACCTGTATCTGGGACAGCCGCGACCATGGGGACACCGTCATCGACGCGGTCCGGGCCACGCATTCGTACCTGCTGACCGACGTGGGACCGGTGCCGTCGCCGTATTACCTGCCTCCGGAGCGGTACCTGACCGAACGCCACGAGACGCCGCTGCGCCCGGTGCCCTCACCCGTCGACCGTGAGGTGACGTTGTACGAGGTGACCGAACTCGGCGGCCTGCGTGCGGTGCTGGGTGCCTGGACGGCCGAGCACGGCTTCACCCGGCAAGCGACCGAAGACGTCGTGGTGGCCGCGGTCGAGGTGGTGACCAATGGATTGCGTTACGGCGGAGCCCCGGTCCGGGTCCGCGCCTGGCGGCAGGGCGACACCCTGATCGTCCAGTGCGACGACGCGGGTAACCACCCGATCCCGGCTACGGCCGGTTACTACCGGCCTCATCCGCTGGCCGCGGTCTCCGGCGGGCGTGGGCTGTGGCTGACCCGCCAGCTCGCTGATGTGGCCGCGATCTCCTCGGCGCCCGGCCGCACCTCGGTACGGCTGTACTTTCCGCGAAAGATCATGCAGCCTCAGTCCTGACAGGCGGTGCCCGTTGCACTGGGCGCACACCACCCCGGCCGTGGTGTCCGGCTCACGTGTCTGTCTCGGAAGGCAGTCCGCCGTCCCGGACGGCGGCGACCAGGGCTGCGTGATCGGCTTCCGTCTGATCGGCGTAGGCCAGCGCGAAGCCGGCGAACGCGTCATCGAAGGCCGCGCCACCGGGACCGGCGTCCGCGTATCCGTGCAACACCCGCGGATCGATGGATTGAGCGTGGCCGCGGGCCAGGACGACACCGGCCACCCGGGCATAGTCGTCGAGCTGGTCGGCGCGAAGGTCGGTGGGGTCGATACTCCCCTTCATGTTGCGGAACTGGCGGACGAGGTAGGGCCGGCCGTCTATGGTGGCCCACCCCAGCAGCAGGTCGCTGACGGTCTGCATCCAGCGCTGGCCGTCGAAGACGCGCTGCCCGTCGGGTGGGGCCGTACCGGGCCGATACTGTGCCCACACTGATGGGTGCAGCTGTTTGACCTGGAGGATCAGAAGGTCGTCGTCGTTGCCGCGCAGCAGCACCAGGTAGTTGCGATATCCGACGCTCCCGAGCCCGACGATCCGGTGGGTCACATCCTGCACCGCATATCGGTTGAGCAGCCTCCGGACCTCCGGATCGAGCCGGTCGGCGTACCCGGCCAGCCCGGTCACCACCGCCTCGCACTCGTGGTGCGGTGGCCGGGTCATGATCGGCGGCTCCTCGCGGAACCGGAAAGCGCCGTCCGTCGTCGGTTCGGTCAGTTTGGCCGCGGCCCGGCTGCCCGAGTTCTTCTTCGCCTTCCTGCGGACCCGGTCGAAGGTTGCGGCGAGATCACCGATCTGGTGCCGTTTCAGCGTCGACTTGTCAGTGATCAGGTAGTGCGCATCGAGCAACGGCATGGTGGCCAGCTCAGCGAGGGCCGCCCGGTACGCGCCCGCGCAGGCACGGGCGGCGGCCTGACCGCTGCCGTCGCCGGCCCCGGCGACGCGTCCCGCCACGACGAGACTGGCCACGAGCCGTTCGAGGTCCCACTCGAACGGGCCGGCCACTGACTCGTCGAAGTCGTTGGTGTCGAAAACCTGTCGCCGCTCCGGGGAGGCGTACAGCCCGAAATTGGCGGCGTGCGCGTCACCGCACAGATACCCCTCAAGGCCGCTGCCGGCGCGTGTGGCCACGTCGGCCGCGAAGACGGCCGCCGCCCCGCGGAAGAAGGCGAACGGTGAGGCGCACATCCGGCCCACCAGCAGCGGCACCAGCTCCGGCACCCGGTCGGCGTGCGTGCCGCGCAGAACAGCGATCGGATCAGCCCGGTCAGGATCGGGCTGGTACCGGACCAGTGCTTCGACGGGCATCCGCTCACGCAACTGCGACCCCTCCGCGTGCAGGGAGGCGGCCGAGCGCCATCGGTCCGGATCGGCGAACGCTGCGGTGGTACCGGCATCAGACTGCTGGGGCATCAAAGAACCGTAACGCTCACCCGGGGTAGCCGCGCTTCGCGTCCATCAGATTCCGCCGGGTGGCGTGATTCGGGGTCGCTTCAGTCCGCGATGTAGACATACAGCGAAAGCAGGAGCCCCGCCAACAGGGCGAGGCCGACGACGACCATCACTCCCGCGAGGAACAGCACCGTGCTCTGCTTCGCCACGGAAAGCCACAAGCCTCGGCTCATGCGCGTTTCGCCGACCAGGTCGTCCTCGGAGAAGTCCACGGGCCTTACCGTACCGCGGGGCTGCCATGGCCGGCCGGGCCACGCGCCCGCGCCAGCGGTCACCGCGTGCCCAACGCCTGTCATCGGCGGGCCGGCCACACCGCGAAGTATCCGCTGCCCGCGGCCGGCACCGCTCTCTGGACCGGCGCCGTGATGTACATCGACGGCCCGACGACCCGCGCGGCAAGCGTTACCAGGGATCCCTGGACTGCCAGCCCGGTCACCTCGGCCTGCCCGCCGTCGGTCCACGCCGTCCACTGCAGCCGCTTCCGCAGGTCCGGTGACGTGACAAGGACCCATGCGTCACCCCCGGCGTACGGCTGCAGGGTGCGGCCGTTCATCCGCAGACGGGACCGGCCGGCGATCTGATAGGCCGAGGAGCCCCCGACGTAGACCCGGCCGTCGGCGTCCGCTGTGATCGCGGCCGGCGTGATGGTGTTTCCCTTGTCACCCTTCACATCGATCCTGGCGAGCAACGTCTGTCCCGCCTTGACGGTGCCGGTAGCCGGGTTCAGCCGGGCGAAGTAGGTCAGATGAGCGTCGCTGGTGTTGCTCGTCGTCGTGAACTTGTCGTAGGCGACGTTGGGTGCCGCCGTACGTGCGGAGCGGCCGTTGCTGGTGAACACGCTGGTGCCGCCGGCCATCTCCCCGGCCAGGTAGAGTTCGCCGTCACGGCCCATCGCCACCCGGTTGACCCGGCTGTCCGCACACAGGCCGTCCAGTTCGTCCGGATCGTAGTCGTAGAGCCTCCAGCGCGCGGTGCCATCGTGGCGGTACGCCCGCACGAACGGCACCTGAACCTGCCGGCACGGGCCACCCCGCTGGGTGAAGCCGGCGACGAACACCAGGCCGGTACGGTCGTCGACGGCGACATCCTCGACGGTGCTCCCGGCAAGGCGAACCGACCCCGTCCGCTTGCCGGTGGCGTCGTGGATGCGCACCGTCGTGCCGGTGAGCGCGGCGACCGTACCGGCATCACCGATCGCCACCCGGCGTACCGCCTCCCGGGTCTGCCACCGGATCGTAGCGGCGGACGCGTCCAGCACCCGGACACCCCGGTCGGTCGCGACGGCGATGTCACCGGTGGTGCGGCGCACCTCCAGGTCGTCGACGGTGCCGGCCACGCGGACCGCGGACAGCACCCGGCGGCCGTCGTCGCTCAGACGCACCACCACGCCGGCTCCGCCCCGGGGCAGCTTCGCCGCCCCGGTGAGCACCGAGCTGCCGGTGAGGCGGCCACCGACGACGATGGTGCAGCCCGCCCCGATGTCGATTCCGCTGGTGACGTCACCGCTGCCGGTGCCGAGGTAGCTCGCCGTCGTCGGGCTGGTCACCGTGGCGGCAGACGATTCCGTACGCCCACGGCATTCCGTCATGGTGCCGGAACGGTCGGTACCGGCCGTGGACGTGCGGGGTGACGGTGACGGTGAACCGGGTGACGGCGCGGTCACGCCCTTCCCGGCGTCGAGTCCCGCGGCCGGCGGGTCTGCCGGTCGCGCCGGAGTCTCGGCGGTGCAGGCACTCATCGCCAGCAGCACGGCCAGCGCCATCGTGAGGGAGCCGTGGGCGCGGCCGCGCAGGGAACCGCGCTGCCCTGTGTGCCCGGTCGCTGCCGGACGATGTTGTGGGATGTCGCGACTCCGTCGTCTCAACACGGACCTCCTGTGCGGTCTGCCCTTTTCCGGCACATCGGTATCTGGTCGGGGCACGTCAGTATCCAGGCGGGGAACAGGGCCGTGGCACCGTGGGCCCCGGCACCGCGCCGGGCCCACGGTGCCGGCAGATCAGCGGGCCTCGAACGCTCCCCGGTCGGCCCGGCCGGTCCGCGGTTTCGTGCCCGCGTCAATCGTGGCCGCGGGGTTCGCGGTGCCGGTGTCGATGGCGGGGCTGTTGGCCTTCAGCCGGAAGTCACCCTTGGCGGGATCGATGAACAGCGGATCACCGGTGAGCCGGCGCGGGTCGCTGACAGCGGTCCTGCCGACGATGAGGTTCGCGTCGAACCTGACGTTCGTGGCGTTGGACATGGACGCGGCGGTGATGCCGTCTCCCTGGCTGACCAGGATGTTGTTGGTCACGCGCACGTCGTCGGCCTTGTTCACGCTCATGTTGTCGCGGATCGACGGCTGGTGGCCGTTGTGGTGGACGGTGTTGTTCACGACGTCGACGTGGTTGCTGCGGAACACGTTGATGCCGCGGGCCCCGTTGTTGTGGGTGATGTTGTTCTCGACCAGCGTGCGTCCCCGGTACGGAGTCTTGATTGGCGCGTCGCGGTTGTCGAACGAGTCGATGATGATGCCACCACCGTCGGTGATCTCGGTGAATTTGCTGCACAGGCATTTGACGAACGAGGCGTTGTTCCGGGTGATGTTGCCGCGGACGATCAATTTCGTGCCGGTGCTGTCGTCCGAGTTCCACGCCTGGAAAAGGGAGATGCCGCTGCCGCCGAACGGTGACCAGTTGCTGTTACCGAATGCCAGGTTGTTGCTGATCTCGACGTGATCGGCGTGCATGGCGCTGATGCCGACGAGGGGGCAGTCCGACACGGTGTTGCCGTGGATGCGCACGTGGTGCGGATAGGTCGGCTCACCGCCGCCGAACGGCTCGGACACCGCGATGCAGTTGGTGTTGATCATCGGATCCTTGAGGTCTCCGTTGCGGGCGGCGGCCTTCTGCTTCTCGGTGATCCGCTTGGTCGCGCCCTGAACGGTGAGCCCCGCGACGGTGATGTATCGGGCGTTCACCGCGACGCCCTGCCACCCGGCTGCCTCGATTTTCGGGGTGGCTCCCGGCGCGGCGGCGTAGGTGATCCACTTGCCGGGTGCTCCGGAGCGCTTGATGCCCAGGACGAACTGCCTGCCCGGAGCGGTGTAGGTGCCGTCACCGATCACGACGGTGTCGCCCGGCCGGGTCAGGTCGGCCGCCCGCTGCAGGGTGCGCAGAGCGGTGGCGGGCGTCCGGCCGGAGTTCTTGTCGTCGCCGTTGCCGCTGACGTGGATGTGTCGTCCGCCCTGCGTCGGGGCGAGTTCGCCGGCCGCCCAGGTGGGTCCGCCGATGCCGGCGCCGGCGGTACGGCCGGCCGGCAACGCGGGAGCCGGCCGGGTGCCGGTGACGGGCGGCTTGGTGGCAGGTCCGCCCGCCCCGGGCCGGACGCCGCCCGGCCGCGATGGCGCCGGCACGGGCGCCGTGGTGCCGTCGGTCACGGTGAGGGCGATCCGGATCGGCTCTCCGGCGGTGCCCTTGCCGTCGGCGCGGCTGTACGGGGTTATCACCACGGTGTGCTCACCGACGGACGGTGTCCAGGGCAGGACGTCGGAGCCGTCCCGGGCATCCCCGTTGAGCAGGTACGGCAGATGGTTCTCGACCCTGGTGGTCCGGCCGTCGACCACGAAGCGGACACTCCCGACCTTGCCGGCGGGGTGCGCCCGCATACTCAGCTCGCGGGTTCCCAGCGCTGCCAGGTCCAGGGTCTCCCGGCCGCCGAGCGAGGCATGGCCGGCTATCGGCTTGTCACGTGTGGCGTCGAGCAGTGCCACGTTCCGGATCGCGGGCTTGTCGCCGGCGAAGGCGAAGGTCCGGGCGGTGACGCCCACCGCTGCGACGGTCGCCACGGTGCAGACGGCGATCAGGATCTTCCGGCGGTGGCGTGGCCGGGCGGCGTGTGAGGTGACATGAGGGGATTCGGGCACGACAACTCCGAGGGATTGTTCGTTCACATATTGCCTGCCGGTATCGGCTCGGCGGCTTCAACAAATTAGCTGGCAATCCTCAGGAATGCGAATCCGGTTTAGCTACTTCAGAAAAACTTAAGCCTGGAAACGTCTCGCCGGCCGTCGAATTGCCGATGTGCCAGTGTTTATGTCCGTCGGTTTATAAATCGACATTCATGGTTGTCCCGGGGTGGGCCGAAAATCCTTGCGAATTTGTGTTACGGCTGCTGAGACCCGCGGGTCACCGGGAAAGGCGGTGCCACTCATAACGCCTTCGACATGAATTTCGGACGCCTGCGAACGGCTTGGTCCGATCGCCGTCCATCCGCTCTGTTCGATCTTGTCGCGGTGATGCGCTCCTGGACGCCCTCGTGACAAGGACGTCGCCACAAAATTTTCTCCTTCGTGTTACGCCCGGCACGCCCGGCGGGTCTCCATCGCGAAAGTCCAGTACACGGGTACTGGAAGAGGGGAGAGCTGTGCCGCAGGCAGATCGCGCGGAGCCCGGTCAGGCGACGCTGAACTGGGGCGACCTGATGGCCTTCCGGCTCCTGGCCACGGAGCTCAACTTCACCCGCACGGCAGCGCGCCTGAACATCACCCAACCGGCCCTGTCGGTACGGATCCGCCGGCTGGAGCAGGCCCTCGGCGTCCGGCTGCTGGACCGCAACACCCGGGTGGCGCACCTGACGGCATCGGGTCGCCTGCTCAGCGACTGGGCGAACCAGGCCGCCCGAAGCTGGACCGAGATCCAGCAGGTGGTGGCCGACCCCCGCAGGAGCCCGCCTGACGGTCGTACCACCCATCTGAACCCGCCGACCTACCGGAGCCGTACGAAAGATCGCAGTTCCGCAGCCATGTCGTGATACCCGGACAGGAAGAAAGCGTGCAGATCGGCAGCGTCGGGAAGCAGTGGGAAAGGTTCATGGTCAGCTCGGCTTTCGCGTGCCCTCGACGGCACGACACCCCGCACCCTGCCCGCACGGCGACGGTGCCGTGCAGGACGGCCCGTGGAGGGCGGCGATGACGCGGGCCGGTGTGACCGCCGACCTCATCGTCGCAGCGCAGGGCGGTGACCGGTCGGCGCTGGAGAGCCTGCTCGGTGATCACCTGCAGCTCGTCTACAACGTCGCCGCCCGCTCGCTGCCGCCTGCCGATGCCGACGACGTCACCCAGGAGACCATGATGCGGGCACTGGCCGGTCTGCCACGGCTGCGCGACCCGGGGAGCTTCCGGTCGTGGCTGGTGTCCATCGCTGTCCGTGAGACCCGGCGTCGCGGCAGCCGGCTCGGTACCGACCGGCAACGCGTCACCTTCGCCGACACCGACGAGGTGGCCGCTGCCGACGTCAGCCTCGAGGACGATGCCGTGCACCGGCTCGACGTCGCCCGGCAACGCCGTACGCTCACCGCCGCCACCGCCTGGCTCGACGCCGACGACCGTGAGCTGCTCGGTCTCTGGTGGCTGACCCAGGCCGGAGCGATGCCCAGCGCGGACCTGGCCCCCGCACTGGGCATCTCGCCGGCCCACGCCCGCGTGCGGCTTCAACGCTTGCGCACGCGGTTGCGGGCGGCCCGCCTGATCGCTGAGGCGGTCGCCGCCATCGACACCCCGCACGGATGCGATGACCTGCGCGTACTGGTCAGCCGATGGGACGGGCGACCGGCGCCGGTATGGCGCAAGCGGCTCACCCGGCACGTCGAGGCGTGCCGCCGCTGCGGCGTGCCGTTCCCGGCACTGCTGCCGCCGGAACGGCTCCTGGTCACCGTGCCGTTGCTGGTGCCTCCGGCGTCGCTGTCCGAGGCTGCCGTGAACCCCGGCATGACCCTGTCGTCGGGCGCGGCGAGCCGCCACACCGCGCTGAAGGGTGCCGTAGCCGGCGCCGCGGTCCTCAGCATCGCGCTCGCGGTGGGCCTGTTCACCGTCGACCGGTCGCCGAAGCCGGACAACGTCACCGCGCCACCACCCGCCGCGCTGCCGCCACCCACGCCGTCGCCGTCGTCCTCGCCGTCGGCTTCACCGGTCGCTCCGGCGGCCGCGCCCGGGGCCGGTGCGGGGTTCGGCGGCCCCACCTGGTCGGCCAAGCAGATGCCGCCCACCAACGGTGGCCGCTACCTGTACGTCTCAGGCCGGGGGAACGACAGCAACTCCGGCCGGTCGCGTGGCGACGCCCTCCGGACCCTGCGCCGGGCTGCCCAGCTGACCGGGCCGGGCGACACGGTGCTGGTCGGCGACGGCGAGTACAGCGATCCCGGCCGTAGCAGCGTGGTGACGATCGATCGGTCCGGCACGCCCGGCCGGTGGATCACCTGGGCGGCCGATCCGGGCACCCGGCCGGTCGTCCGGGCCTCGCAGTGGCAGGGCATCTGGGTGCACGCCTCCTACGTCACCGTCTCCGGATTCACCGTCACCGGGCTACGGACCGGGCTGACCCGGCAGCAGATCGAGGCCGCGAAGAACGGTGACGTGTCCGACCCGGCGGTGTCCAACAGCTGCATCGCCGTGACCGAGTTGCGCAACGCCGATCCGCCACGGCGCCCGAAACACGTCACCATCTGGGGGAACACCCTCACCGACTGCACCTTGGCCGGCATCTCCGTGCAGTACGCCGACTACGTGACCGCCGCGTACAACGTCACGCGCCGCAACGGCTGGTACTCGCCGTACGGTGGCAGCGGGATCTCGTTCTCGAATCTCTGGAACTCCGACGACAGCACCGGTCTGAAGATGATCATCCGCGGCAACGTGAGTTCCGGGAACCAGAACACGGTTCCCTGTCTGTGCAGTGGCACGGCCCGCCGGATCACCGACGGCAACGGCATCATCGTCGAGTCGCTCACCAACGACGACGTGCGCGGCGCACCGCTGTTCCAGCAGCCGTACACCGGCCGGACCCTGGTGGAGAACAATGTCGCTCACGACAACGGCGGCCGCGGCATCAACGTCTTCGACGGTGCCCACGTCGATGTCGTCAACAACACCCTGTACCGCAACGCCGCGCACCCGGCCATCACCGCCGACCTCGCGGTCACCCGGGCGGCCGACGTACGAGTCGTCAACAACATCGTCGCGGCCCGCCGCGGAGAGCCCGCCACCGTGGTGTCCGGCTCGTCGAAGGTCACGTTCGATCACAACCTCCTCGCCGGCGGCGGCTCCACGCCTGAGGACGCGGCGCTGCTGACGGCGGCGCCCCGGTTCAGAGGACCGCAATCCGGTGACTTCCGGCTCCACCACGACAGTCCCGCCGTCGACAGCGGCACCTCCCGCCTTGCCGCGCAGGCCGACGCCGACCGGCTTCCGAGATCACGGCCGGTCGATCGAGGAGCGTACGAGCTGCGCAGTCGATAGCGGTTGGCCACCGCGGCCGTCCGCAACGTCACCGAAGGCGGGCTCCGCCATCCGGCGAGGCCGGAACGCGGGCCGGAAACATGTCGCGTTGCGGTGCGGTGGTGCGGATACTGCGCCGATGACCGGTTCCGCATCACCACGGCTGCTTCGGCCTCGCGCGCTCGAATCCGGCGATCTCGTCGTCATCGCCGCGCTGTCCGGGCCGCTGCCCCAGGTGTACGAGCCCCACGTCGAACAGACGGTAACCGTGCTCCAGCGGATGGGATTCCGCGTGCGCCGGGCACCACTGGTGCAGGTGGAGCGACACCGCTGGTGGAGCGCGGCCGCCCCGGCGGAGATCGCCGCGGAACTCAACGGGCTTCTGCGTGATCCGGAGGTTCGTGCCGTCGTCGCCTGTGACGGCGGTCAGACGGTGTTCGGCTACCTGGACCTGATCGACATGGCGGCGATCAGAGCCGACCCGAAGCCGATCCTCGGCTACAGCGACATCTCCCTGCTGCATCTGGCGCTCTTCGCGCGTACGGGTCTCGTCGGGTTCCACGCCGACATGGCCGTGCCCGGCTTCGGCGGGCACTGGCAGACCGCACCGGCGCCGCGGCGGGCAGAACTGGAGGCGCTCTACTGCAGGTTGCTGACCGGCACCGAACCGATCGGTGCGTTACCGGCGGGCGCCTCATGGGAGTGCTGGCGTGCCGGGCGCGCCGAGGGCCGGCTGATCGGCGGAGTGATCAACCGCATCGCGCTGGTGCAGGCGACATCGTTCGCAGTGCCGCTGGAGTGGTTCGACGGTGCCGTGTTGTTCTGGGAGGAGATCGGCGGTGCGGCATCGCACGTGTGGAGTTATCTGCAGGTGATGCGGCACGCCGGGATCCTCGATCGAATCTCCGGCATGGTCGTGGGAGTTCCCCGCGAGATCGCCGGGCTCGGCACGTCCGGAGCGTCCCCGGCGCTGTCGGAGATCGTCTTGGACGTACTCGGCGACCGTGACATTCCGGTGCTGGGCAACGTCGACGTCGGGCATGCCGGGCCGAATCTGCCGATGCCGGTCGGTGTCCGGGTCGCCCTCGACAGCCGGCAGCGGACGTTGTCGCTGCTGGAACCGGCAGTGCGGGCGCGGGCGACGACGGAGCCGGCCGGCTGAGGTTCCGTCAGGCGACGCCCCGCTCGCCCGGTCCCGTGGAAGCGCCGGCCTCGGCCTCGATCAGGTCGGCGAAATCGATTCCGGCTTCGGCGAGCAGCCGTTGCACACTGGCGATGAACAGGCCGTCGATGACGTTGTCGCCGTGCAGCAGCCGATAGAAGTGGTCGCGGCCCCGGCGGACCACCTCCACGCGCCAGCGGCCGTCCGGTGTCTGGAAGGCGCCTTCGACCTGGCCGGACGTCGCGGGTGCGGCGGGGTCGGGGTGCCGTCGGGCCGAGCTCACGTTCTGGTCCGGCCGCAGTCCGCGCCAGGACGGATGCCGTAGCCGCCCGTCGGGGGTCCAGTTGCGGAACGCGACCTCGCCGACCAGGACCGGTTCCACCCAGTGCGCGTGCCGGGCGTGTTCACGCGGCACGTCGCCGACGGCAGGGGTCGTCCGGGTCAGGACCGCCAGCTGCTCGTGCAGCCGGCGCAGCATCAGGTCGGTGAAGCCGGTGCCGACGTGCCCGGCGAACCGCAGCCGGCCGGCGTCGTCGTGCACGGCGAGCAGCAGCGAGCCGATGGTTCCGGTGCGACGGCCGCCGCCGGCTTTCCAGCCGATCACCAGAACCTCCTGGGTACGGATCAGCGGCACCTTCGTCCAGTCCGCCGATCGTCTGCCGGGCCGGTACGGGGAGCCCAGCCGCTTGGCCACGACGCCTTCCATCCCGCCCAGTTCGGCGGCGCGCAGGACCGCCGTGCCGTCGGTGCCGGTGAAGTGCGGCGGGGTCCGCAGTGCCGGCCCGTCGAGCTCGAGGCCGGCGAGCTGCTGCCGGCGCTGCTCGTACGGCTGCTCCAGCAGTGACCGGCCGTCGAGGTGCAGCACGTCGAACACGTAGTAGTGCACCGGGACCGAGGCGACCAGGGCGGCGGTCGGCGCCGTCACATGCATGCGGGCGGCGAGGCGGGCGAAGGACGGCCGGTCGCCGGGCTCCAGCGCGACGATCTCGCCGTCGAGGATCGCCCGCCGGGCGGCCGGCGACTGCCCGAGCACCGCCAGCTCGGGGTAGCTGCCGGTGACGTCGTTGCCGTTGCGCGACAGCACCCGTACCTGGCCGCCGTCGATGTAGGTGACCGCCCGGACGCCGTCGAACTTGTACTCGAACGCCCACCCGTCCCCGTGCGGCAGTGAACCCGCGGCGGCCAGCATCGGCGCCACCACGGGCAGCGGCGCCGGCTCCGTGATCACCCGGTCGACGTACCCGCCGCGGACCAGGCAATACACGCCGGCCCCGAACTACAAGCGAGTAGTTCCGCGGCGGGCGACACCTGTCACGCCGTGTCGCTGTCCTGCCGGGTACGGCGGTGCACGGCCATCCAGTTCTCGACGTCCTCGGCGAGCCAGATCTTGCCCTGCACCAGATCGGCGATCGGCTTCGGGAAGTCCGCGCGGCTGGTGATCTGGTAGGCCCGCTGGCGGCTCACTCCGCCGAGGCGGATCCGGATCTCGTGTGCTCCCACCAGGCGGAGCTCATTCGTCGACATACCAGCGACAATAGCGATAAGACTAGTAGTCAGCCTCATTCCCCCCACCCGTTCGGGCTCCGCGGGGGGACTGTGGGCTCCCACGCCGATCTCATCGGGATGCCGGTGCGCAGATCTCCGCCGGGCGGCCCAGTTCACGCCGGCCCGGCGGTCCCCTCGGCGAAGGCGGTGGCGCGGGCGACCGCCTCCCACTGTTCGACCTCGCCGCGGATCTGATCGAGGTGGGTACGGATGCCGTCGACCGCGTCATCACCCAGCGGCAGCCGCAGCGGCGTGTCCTCAGCGGCCAGGGCACGCCGGATCGCCTGCGCCGCCTTGGCCGGGTCGCCCGGCTGCGTACCGTCCACGCCTTTGATGAAGGCGCGCGTGCCGCCGGCGGTCTCCTGGTACTCGGGCATCTCGGCGCTCTCGTACAACGCACCGCCGGAGAACGACGTCCGGAACGCACCCGGCTCCACGATGAGAACCTTGATCCCGAACGGAGCGACCTCGGCGGCAAGCGCCTCGGAAAAGCCCTCGAGGGCGAACTTCGTCGCGCAGTACGCCGAGAACCCCGGGTACGCGACCTGGCCCCCGAAGCTGGACATCTGCACGACGGCACCGCTGCGCCGGGCCCGCATGTGCGGCAACACGGCCCGCGTCAAGGCCGCCGGCCCGAACACGTGCACCTCGAACAAGTCGCGCAACTCCGCGTCGGTGGTCTCCTCCACCGCCCCGACCTGACCGCGGCCGGCGTTGTTGACCAGAACGTCGATCCGCCCGAGCCGCGACACGGCCCCGGCGACGGCCTGCTCGACCTGTTCGGGGCGGGTGACGTCGAGCTGCACGGCCGTGACCTGCTCCGGCGCCGTGGCGACCAGCTCGGACAGCGCCTCCGGCCGGCGAGCCGCCGCCACCACATGATCCCCGGCCGCCACCGCCGCCTCCGCGAGCGCCCGCCCGAAGCCCGAAGACGCCCCGGTGATGAACCAGACGCTCCCCGGACGATCGATCGACTGTGCCCCGTTCATGAACTCTCCCTTGTACTCGGCGAGTGGCGCCTCTGCGCGGGCCGCTCGCACCGCCGGCCATCAAGCTCTCCGGCCTACTTAACCCACGGGTGCGCGGTCCACTCCTGAGTGGTATTTCTTCGTCGGTTCACCGACACGGCCCGGCGCTGGGGTCCTCGACACCCGCGGCTCGAGTCCTGCGCGGCCCGCAGCCGGGGTGGGAGCGCGGCAGGTGAACAGTGGAGCGACCCCGCAACCGGGCGGAACCCTTACGGATACGCGGCGTGCACCCGTACACCGGAAATCTCTCACGCAGGCCCGGCCGACGATGGCCGGACAACCGGGGGAGAGTCTCACATGCGCCGCGCCAAGCTGCCGAAACCGGTGACAGCTCTGACCGCCGTGCTCGCCGGTGCCGCCGCCGTCATGGTGCCGGGCGCCGCGGTCGCGGCCGACGTGACGCTGACCGTCGAGGCCACTGACGACAGCTACATCTCCAGCAGCCGATCCGGCACCGCGTTCGGCTCGGACGACAAACTCGCCCTGGGCAGGCTGGGTGCCGACACGAAGACGGTGTTCGTCAAGTTCACCGTCCCGCCCGGCATCGACGCCCGCAAGACGGTGCTCTTCCTGCGCCCGTTCAGCACCCCGGCCGGGAGGATCACCGTCTCCCGCGTCGGCAACTCCTGGACCGAGGCCGGCCTGACGTCCGGCAACGCGCCCCAGCCCGGCCCGCCGGTCGCGTCGGTGACCCCGAAGGCGGCCGACACCCGCGTCGGTTTCGACCTGAGCCACGAGGTCGCCGGCCCGGGTACCTACTCGTTCGCCCTGACGTCCTCGCTCACCGATGGTGTCGTGCGTTTCCGGTCGGCCGAGAACACCGCCGGCGGCGGCCCCCAGCTCGTCATCACGGCCGGTGCCGCAGCCCCCGCCGAGCCGGCCGGCCCGGTCACCTCCGGTGATCACTCCCACTGCGTCACCGGCGCGAAGCTCGTGCCGTCCTGCGGTGTGCTCTGGGGCGGCGCCGCCGGCGGGTTCACCAGCAAGCCCCGCGACGTGGAGCACAAGAACTGGGAGAAGCTGAGCGGACGTACCGCGACGATCTTCCACACGTACCACCGCGGCGACGAGGCGTTCCCGACCAAGGCCGAGATCGCCATGACCCAGGACGCCGCGAACCCGCGGGTGCTGCTGCTGAACTGGAAGATCGCGTACGGCTCCACCTGGGCCAAGGTCGCCGCGGGTGAGCAGGACAAGCGGATCGACGCGTTCGCCGCCCGGGTCAAGGCCTACGGCAAGAAGACGTTCCTCGTGCTGCACCACGAGCCGGAGAACGACGTCGTCGCACGTGCCGGCTCGGGCTGGGAGGCCAAGGACTACGCCGCGATGTACCGGCACACCATCGAGCGCCTGCGCAAGCACGGCGCGACGAACGTGGTCAACGTCGTGGCGTACATGGGCAACGAGAGGTGGATGGCGCAGTCCTGGTGGAAGGACCTCTACCCGGGCGACGACGTCGTCGACTGGATCGGCCTGGACTCGTACGTCTCGGTGGAGAAGGGCTACTACCACTACGGGACGTTCGCCGACCTGCTGGACCGTAAGCCCAAGGGCGGCGGCCTGGGCTTCTACGACTGGGCGACCACCAAGCACGCCGGCAAGCCGATCATGATCGCTGAGTGGGGCGGCTACCACCGCATCGGCAACCTCACCGACAAGTCCGCCGTGTACAACAGCGTCCTGCCCGAGCTGGTGAAGCGGCCCGCGATCAAGGCGGTCGTCCACTTCGACACCAAGGCCGACGATGAGGGCAACCGTGACATCAGCATCGACAGCACCCCGGCCGGTCTCGCCTCGTTCAAGAAGCTGGCCGCCGCCCCGATCTTCAACGTGAAGCTCGGCTGATCGCTGCTGTACCCCGGCCGCCCCCGTACGTCAGGGTGCCCCTTCCCGGCGGGAACTCATCTGGTAAGGGCGGGGCACGCCTCCTGCAGCGTCTGCCACACCCGGCCGGGTGCCCGGAACCGCGGTCCGGCCCGGTATCCCTCGGCTATGGCGCATGCCAGGTCGAGTTCCCGGGCCGCCTCGGCCAGGGTTCCGGCCGGGACAGGGCCGTTCGCGCCGGGCAGGACACTGAAGACCGGCCGGCGGGGGTCGAGGATCCCGTAGGCGATGCTCGAGGTACGCCAGCCGCAGCGGCCGGGACAGCACCAGCAGCATGCCGTACGTGCACGCCAGCCGGACCTCACCGGCGAGCAGCCGGTATTCCGCCTCGTCGTGGTGCGTGAACGGTTCCGGAGCCAGGTTACGGTCGAGCCAGTCGGCGAACGGCTCGGGGCCGGCGACGCTGACCTCCACGGGGCCCCGGACGGTCCGCAGCAGATGCCGGGACGCGATCGTGTACACCCAGGTGGTCAGCTTCGACCGGCCTTCGAACTCGGCGAGATGGGTGACGACCAGGATCAGGATCTCCTGGGTGGCGTCGGCTGCCGCCTCCGGGTCGGAGGAGAACCGCAACGCCAGCCGGAAGATCAGGTCCTGCAGGCCGCGGCACAGCTCCTCCAGGGCCCGTGCGTCCCCGGCGACGGCCCGGCGGGCGAGACCCTCCAGGTCCGGCCCGCCGTCCGCTGTCACGCTCTCAGGAGACACGGTCACCCGCGAACCGGATCTCGCCGTGCTCCATGGCGACGACCTCCTTGATGTACGCGAACGCCGCCCGGCATTCAGGCACCTCACCGATCGTCGCCGCCGCCCGGTCCGCCGCCGCGCGATCGGCCCACCGCACCACGTCGAGCCAGGTCCTCTCGTCCAGCCGCACCAGTTGCAGGGACTCGAACCCGTCGAAGCGTTCGCGCAGCGCCCGCAGCATGGCGGGATGCGCCGCGAGCATCGCGTCCGCGTCGTCGGGATCCACGGTGAACCGGGCCAGCTCCATCGCCGTCATGATCGACTCCTTCCGCCGCCGGACGATCCGGTGACAGCAGATGAGAGATCCTCGGCGGTCCCGCTGTGACATGCCAGCGATGTGTCCCCGGTCACAAACGGTCCATCGCGTGCCTCCCTCTCCGGTAGTTTTCGCTGCCGCCTTCGTCCTCGCCGCGCGCTGATGGACGCGGCGGCCCGCTGGGTCGGCCCCCTTCCTGATCATTTGTTCCCACCGGGACCTACCATGCCGACGTGACCGAGGACCTCTCACTGTTTCCCTTCAGGATCGACACCTCCGATGACGCGACACAGCAACTCTGGCTCTTCGACGGCGACATGGAGCAGGTCGAGGACGTATTCGCCGATCGCGGTGCCGAGAGCAACGGGCACGGATGGGAGAGCCTGGCCGGGTGGCTGATCGACACCGAGATGCCAGAACTCGCGGATCTGATCTGGTTCGGTTCCGAAAGTGGGACGTTCGTCGCCGGAAGTTCCGACCCCGCAGCGGTACGCCGGCTCGCCGAGCGCCTGCACGAGGCGTTCCACGACCGTACGCTGCTCGCCCGGCTCATCACCGAAGCGACCCTCGACTGAGCGCCGGGGGTCATTGAGGTCGCCGTCCCGTGTCCGACAACTGCCCGGGCAGCCAGCCGGTGGCGAAGCCGGCTTCGTTGTCCGTGGTGATCGCGTGGGTCTCGTAGATGAGTTCGAAAGCCATCGGTGGACTCCTCCCCGTGGTCGGACGGCCACCGGCGATGTCGTCGCGGATACCGGCGCCGCGTCCCCGGTCTCGATCGAGTTGTGTTCGGCAACTGCCCTGACCGGCCGTTAGTCCCGGTGGCCGAAGGTGCGACACTACCGGCATGAACGTTCGGGCATTCAGCATCGTCAGCGTCACGGACCGCGGCCGGCCGGTTGTCCACCGTTGAGAACGGCGGGCACCGCCGGCGGCTGAGCGCACCGTTGGCCGGCCCCCGATGAGTGAACCGCCGCCGCGCCTCGGCCCGCGCTGCGAGCCGGTGCGGGCGTCGGCGTTCCCGGCGATGCTGGAGGATGACATCGACGATCTGTACGACACCGCGCCGTGTGGCAACCTGTCGATGTTGCTGGACGGCACGATCGCGAAGATCAACACGACGTTGCTCGGCTGGCTGGGCTACTCCCGCGACGAACTCGTCGGCCACCGGCGGTTCACGGATCTGCTCACCGTCGGCGGGCGGCTCTATCACGAGACCCACATCGCGCCGCTGCTGCGGATGCAGGGCGAGGTCAACGGGATCGCTCTGGATCTCAAGGGCAAGGACGGCTCCCGGCTGCCGGTGCTCGTCACCTTCTCAGTCAAGACCGGCGCCGACGGCCAGCCGCTGCTGATCCGCACCACCGTCTTCGACGCCCGCGAGCGACGCGCGTACGAACAGGAGCTTCTGCATGCCCGCCGGGAGGCCGAGGCCGAGCGGGAACGCCTGCGCGGGTTGATCGCCGGGCTGCAGCGCAGCCTGCTGCCGGATGACCTGCCGGCACCACCGCACATGCGGGCCGCCGCCTACTACCACATGGCGTCCGCCGACCGGATCGGCGGAGATTTCTACGACCTGTTCCCGCTTGCCGGCAACCGGTGGGGCTTTTTCCTCGGTGACGTGTGCGGCAAGGGCCTCGCCGCCGCGGCCACCTCCTCGGCCGCCCGCTACACCCTGCGCACCGCCTCAGCCTACGAGCCGGACCCCGCGGCCGTGCTGACACACCTCAACGATGTTCTCTACCAGGGCTATCAGAGCCCGTCGCACCGGCATTGCACAGTGATTCTCGGGACCCTCACCCCCACCGCGGCCGGCTGTTCGATCACCATCGCCGGCGGCGGGCATCCCGCTCCCATGCTGCTGCGGGCCGACGGCACCGCCGAGTGGCAGCCGACCACGGGCGGCACCCTGATCGGCGGTCTCCGCGATCCGCGCATCGCGACGCGGACGTTCACCATGGCACCCGGCGACACGTTGATCCTCTACAGCGACGGACTGCTCGAAGCCCGCCCCGGCCGGGGTGGGGACCGCTACGGCGAGGACGCGTTACAGGCCTTCCTCACCCGCTCGGCGCCCACCACCGCGTCCGCCGGGATCGAGGCGCTGACGGGCCTTCTCGGCTCCTTCGAGCGACTCGACGACGACGTGGCACTGATGGCGTTGTCCCTGACATCGGCTGGTCAGGTCCCCGCCGCGACGTGAGTCTCCGGCGACGCCTGGCCCGCCCGGTCCGGAGGGGCCAGGATGAACGGATGTCGATTCCGCCGCGGTTGTACGTGTTGGGTGCCGGCCTTCTCCTGACCGGCATCGGACTCGCCCTCACCATCGACGCGACCAGCGCCTACAGCGTCAACATCGCCGAGTCCGGCGACGGCTGCGCCAAGGACGGCATCAACATCGACTCGCGGACCGGCCTTTCACTCATGTGCATCGGCCCTGACGACGGCCGCGATTCGCCCTCGCCGTTCACCGTGGCCGAGAAGGAGCGGGTGTACGCGCTGGCGCAGGAGCTCGGTGACGACGAGGACGGCCTGACCGACGAGGACGAGACCCTGATCGAGGACCTGGTGGACGGGATCGCCGCGGCGAACGGCGACCCCGACGAGTCCGACGACCAGGCCGGTTCACCCGGCCACATTGCCTTCCTGACCGGGGCACCGCTGGCGCTCGGCGGCGGCATCCTGGTGCTGAGCCGCGGCCTGCGGGACCCGGAGTTCTGAGGCGGGGGCACGACAGTGAGCTCGTTCAACCGTGGATTGAGGGCGCGTGCGGAACCGGTGCACGGAGGGGCCTGCGGATACCGGCAGCCCCGGATATCAGTACTTGCGGAATGCTGTTCACGGCACGAAGCATCGCGTGGTGACACCCCAGTAGTTCTACTTCGTCCCGCCGAGGTACGCGGCTCGTCCGGTGCGGCGCGCTTCGATGGCTGCGGCGATGCGCGGGGCGACATCGGCCGGTAGCCGGGCGGCAGCGACGCCCGGATCGAGGAACTCGTAGGCGGACAGTTCGTCGGCGGGTAGCCGTAGCGGGGTGGAGGCGGACAGTGTCCCGGCGTCGAAGGTCATGCTGATGAGCGCGCGTGGCCGTGGCTCTGCGGGCGGCGCCCAGTCGACTACGAGCAGCGCGCCGACATCGAGGTGGAGGCCGAGTTCTTCGTGGAGTTCCCGAGCGCATCCGTCCTGGGGGTATTCGCCGGCGTCGAGATAGCCGCCGGGTAGTGCCCAGTGGTCGCGGTAAGTCGGTTTCACCAGCAGCACCCGGCCGGTGGCAGCTTCGGTGATCAAGGCCGCAGTGGTCGCGTAGAAGCTGGGGAGCTGCGCATACCACTGGTCGGGTTCGATCCAGGTACTCACCGGGATGACGGTAGCCGACCCGCCGGTGGTGAACTATCCTCCTAGGATGCTGTGCGCAGTGAGCGCTCGCTCTCGGCCGCCAGCGGAGTGCCGGTTTATGCTGTCCGCTCGCCGCGGGTCGAGGAGGCGCCGATGCCGCACGTGACGCTCTACGCGCTCGAGGACGATCTCGCCGGGCGTGAACCCCTCGCGGCCGGGGAACTGACCGACGCCGTCGTCTCCGTGTACGGCGAGTGGGTCCGCGGATCGGTCGACGTACGGCTCATCGGCATTCCGGCCGGCGGTGGACCCGCGGCGGGGTACCGGTGGTCGCGGCGGCGCCGTCGGTCGTATTCGGCATGCGTGAAGAGGTGTTCGCGCGGGCCGACGCGGCCACGGTGATCGCCCGGCTCGTCTCCGCGCTCACCGACGCCGTCGCGGCGGTGTTCGGCGACGACCGTCGCGACGAGATCCTCGTCGAGCTGGTCGGCCAGCCCACGACCCGCTCCGGACTCGGCGGGCGGGTCATCGGCGACAGCAGCGCGTAAGCGGCTGACGCCACGGGTCACTCGTAGCGGTACCTCAACGCGTCCGCCTCCGTCTGCTGGATGTCGGCGATCGTCAGTCCCGGCATCCGCAGCTGCGCCAGCGTCACCTCGGCCGAGGTGGGCTGGGCGTCGGCCGGCAGCCACTGCTCCGGCTTCCACACCCCGCCACGAATCAGCGACTTGGGACAGTGCGGGTAGACCTCGTCGATCCCCACCACCAGAGCGCTCGCCGGTGGCTTGCCCACGGCGGTCAGCTGCGACAGCAGATCGGGCCGGGTGGACACGCAGGCCCGGCCGTTCAGCCTCAGCGTCGTGGTGCGTCCCGGGATGATGAAGAGCAGCCCGGCCCGCCCGGTGGCGATGACGTTCTCCAGGTTGTCCAGACGCTTGTTACCGGTCGCGTCCGGGATGGCCACGGTACGTGAGTCCAGGACGGAGACGAATCCGGCGGGGCCGCCACGCGGGGAGACGTCGCAGTTGCCCTCGGCGTCGACGCTGGCGACCAGGACCAGCGACGCGCACGCGATCAGCTGCCGGGTCTGCTCGGTGAGTTCGGTCATCTGCTTGCGTACGGCGGCGTCGTTCGGCGAGTCATAGATCCGGCGCAGCGCCTCCCGGTCCGGCACGGCGTCGACGAGCAGCGAATCGAAAGCACTGGTGGCGATGTCTGCTGTCATGCCATCGACCCTAATCGACCGGCTGTTCGGCAAGGGCCGCCAGCCTGTCCAGTGAGGCCTTCAGCTTGTCCGCGGTGGTCGCCCGGGCGCGGGGCACACGTTTCTCATCGGTCAGCTCGGTCCAGTCGTACGTGTGGGTGACCCGGGTGTGTGCGGAGTCGATCGGTTCGAGCTCCCATCGCCACAGATGGCCGGGTGCGGGCTGGCCCGGCTCGGCGGGCCGCCACGCGATGCGGCGCCCCTCCACGAACTCGACCACATGGTTCTCCCGTACGTTCTGGCTGGTCGTCGACATGACGAAAACTTCACCGGCGGCACGCACCCGCTGCCCGGCGGGAGCCTCGGACAGGTTGTCGTTGCCGTCCCAGAGAGGTTGCTGCGACGGGTCGGCGATGAGTTCGAAGATGTCGTCGGCCGGCGCGGCGATGTCGCGGCCGGCGCTCACGATCCGGCCGGGTTCAGGGTTGCTGGTCACCTCGCCATCTCAGCACGGGACCGGCGGATCCGGCTGCCCCGTACTCCGGACGGCCCCCCGGCGTCAGCGAAATTCGGATGCAGGGGCCGGGCCGGCTGGCTAGCGTCCGGGCGTGGCTCACACCTATCCGCCGCTGAACGTCGAGGTCCGCACGCCGCGGCTCACGCTGGCCGGCGCGTCCGACGAGTTGCTGGAACGTCTCGTACCACTCGTGCGGGCCGGGATCGCCGACGCCGAGCCGTGGCCGTTCGACGATCCGATCTCGTTCTACGCCGACAGCCCGGAACGTGAATGGCGATGGCTGCGCGGCATCTGGACCGGTCGCGGCCGGATGACCCCGGATGCGTGGCGGCTTTACTTCGCCGTACTGGTCGACGGCGAGCCGGTCGGCATGCAGGATCTCATCGGCCGGGACTTCACCCGCTTCGGTACGGTGACCAGCTTCTCGTGGCTGGCTCCCGGCCACCGTGGACAGGGGCTCGGCAAGGAGATGCGTACGGCGATCCTGCACCTGGCCTTCGCCGGGCTGGACGCACGCGAGGCCGGCAGCGACGCCTTCGTGGACAACGAGGCTTCCAACGGCATTTCCCGCGCCCTGGGCTACGAGCCGAACGGCACGGACTGGGACACCCGCCGTGGCGAGCCCGCACAGATCCAGCAGTGGCGGCTCACCCGCGACCGCTGGGAACGAAGCCGGCGCGACGACATCGAGCTGACCGGCGTCAAGCAGTGCCTGCCCGTCCTGGGCATCGACTAGGACCGGCCCGGCACGAATCCAGGGTGCCGATCACCCGTAGCACGGCAGGTTCGGGGGGTCCTGGTCCGGGCTGGGCGCGCCGGCCGACCACCCTGACCGCCGAGGCGGGCACCTCGGCCGGTTCCGGCATCGTCGGATTTCGCGGGTGCCGGACGGCGCCGCGCGGCTTAGCGTTGACCCCATGGACCCGACAGACACGAACACCGGCGGTCCCAGGCGCGACCAGGACGACCAGCAGGCGCACGGGCAGACACCGGAACATCGCGCCCGCGCCGCCGACGAGCGGGACAGGCTCGCCGACGTGCGCGATCGTGTCGCCGATGAGCGGGACGGGTTCGCCGATGAGCGGGACCGCACCGCCGATACCCACGAATCGCGCGCCGACGTCCGGGAGCAGCGCCTCGACACGTGGGAGCAGCAACTCAGCGAACGCGAACGACGGCTGCGGATGACGAGCGGTGACCGGCTCCAGGCCACCCGGGACGCGATCGCCCGGGAATCGAGGACCTGGAGCGGTCCCGGGCCCGGCTGGAGCGGTCCCGGGCCCGGCTGGAGCGGTCCGGTACCGCGTTGTCGGCCGGGGCGAGCCGGATCGACCGTGAGCAGGCCGAGATCGATCGGGAGACAAGGCGCAGCGAGCGCGACGGCGATCCGGGCTGACCCCCGCCGTGGCCGGTCGGACGCCGTCAGCCGCACGCCTTCTTGAGGTTGTCCAGCCCGGTGCCGAGCGTGAGGATGGCCAGACCGGCCTGCTCCGCGGAGTTGACGTCGGCCAGTGACTCCTTCGAGCCGAGCGCGGTCAGCGCCGTCGACAGGTCGCCGAGCGTCGTGCGCAGCCCCGGGTCGTCGGCTTGCTTCTGCAGGTCGGCGAGCTGTTGCGCCCACGTACCGGCCTGGGTCCTGACGGCGGTCTCCGCCGCCGCCCGGGCGTCGGCGTTGTTCGTCCGGTGGGCGGTGACGAGGTTGCCGAGCTGCTGGCCGAGCGCGTCGAGGTCGGAGTCGTTGATCAGGGTCTTGGCCGCGGTGCAGACCTCCTTGCTGTTGCCCGCCACCGCGGTTCCCCCGCCCGGCGCCGACACACTCGCCGACGGTGCCGCCGCCGGGGCACCGGTCGCGGTGGAGGTGCCCGGTGAAGCGGTGCCGCCGGCTGATCCGGTGCATGCGCCGGTGGCGCTGACGATCGTTACGAGGAAGGCCGCGGTCAGGAAACGACGCATGGGGGGATGTGCTCCTTGAAGCCGGGACGGGCACGACGGCCGCGTTGTACACCTGTACCGTAGGTCGGCGGGTCCAGCACTGTCGATCTCAGGCGGGCGGTGAACCGGCACGACGGTGCGACACGGCTACCCGTGTTCGGCGGCGAAGGCCGCGACCCAGACCAGCGGCGCGTTCCAGTTGATGGTCAGCTCGTTGGTCGACCAGGAGTTGATGTCGTCGATGTAGCAGAGCTGTCCTGCCCGCCCGGACAGCCGGGCCTGCGCCACCTCGTCCTGCAGCCCGGAGTTGGGCCCGCCGGCCAGGGTGCCCTTCGGCGGATGCGGCAGGCTGGGGTCGAGCTGGTGGGCGTACCAGCGGCTGTGCTGGTTCTCGGCGTAGTCGGTGCCGTATCCGGTGACGTACGACAGGTTCAGAGCGTTGCGGCCGAGGATGTAGTCGAGACCTTCCAGGACACCGTCGCGATAGCGCTGCTCGCCGGTCAGGTCATGTGCCACGGCCAGGACGACCAGGTTGTTCAGCACCATGCTGTTGGAGCCCCAGTCCCAATGGTTGCCCGGCGGCGAATAGGTCACCGCATACGGGTGGGCCCGCTGGACGGCGAGGTACCGGTCCGCGCCGGCGACCACCGAGGCGCACAGCTCGGCGCGGCCGGGCAGTGCGCTGGGTGTCAGAGCGAGGCCGAGGCGAGCGGCGGCCGCGGTGGCCGCCCAGTCGAAGGCGTACGGCCCGAAGACGTCCGCGGTGTGCAGCGGGGAGGCCAGCACCGCGTCGGCGTACGGCTGCTCGCCGGTGGTCAGGTACAGCTCGGCTGCGGCCCAGTAGAACTCGTCGCGTACGTCGTCGTCGTTGTACGGGCCGCCGCCGACGGTGTCCTCGACCGGGGCGTACCGGATCGGGTTGGCTCCGGCCGCCGCGTACGCGGTCCGCGCGGCGGTCAGCAGACGGTCCGCGTAGTCCGCGTCGTACTTGCGGTAGATCCGCGCCCCCTGGGCGGCCACGGCGGCCAGATTCAGCGTTGCCGCGGTGGACACCGGGCGCAGTTCGCGTGGCTGCCGGTCGAGGTGCGGCAGGGTCGGCAGGCCGGTCCATGCGCGGTCGTGCATCTTGTGGTGCACCATGCCGCCCGGTGCCTGCATGCGCAGCAGGAAGTCCAGTTCCCAGCGCACCTCGTTGAGCAGGTCCGGAACGCCGTTGCCGCTCTCCGGCAGGGCGAGCGGCAGGTCGTCGAGGCCGCGCCGGTGCTCGAAGGCGTGCAGCAGCTGCCACACCGTGATTCCGCCGTTGACCACGTACTTGCCGTGGTCGCCGGCGTCGTACCAGCCGCCGTGCACGTCGAGGCGGTAGTCGCCGGCGTCCGGGGCGCAGGGCACGTCACGGTCGCCGGGATGCCCGGCGGGGCGGCCGTAGCCGGGCCGCAGGTCGTCGCGGATCTCGATGCCGCTGCGCTGACAGTAGAAGAACTTCATCGCATCGGTGAGCAGTGGGCGGTAGAGGTCCGTGCTGATGGCGAAGGGGTGGCTTGTCGCACCGTCCGCGGTCAGGGTGAACCCGGTGCCGGCCCGCTGGTGGGTGCCGAAGTCGATGGTGTGCACGTTCTGCCCGGAGGAAACGTCGGTGCCGCGTGGGCCGGTCGTGCCGGTCGCGACGATCCGGCCCGCGCCGTCGGCGAGGTGCCAGGGCAGCGGCTCGAGTGCGCCGGTGACGAGAGTGGCCCGCTTCGGGCCGGACAGGACATAGCCCACCTGGTTCACGGCGACGGAAGCGGAGACGGCAACGGAAGCCATGTCTGGGAACGCTCCCAGTCGGTGGGCCGGCTGTCAAACCGCCACGATGGACCCTGCTGAAAAGCCACCGGCGTCACGCCCGTCGATCCCGTCCGTGAGATCACCTCCTCGGCCCCGTTGAGCTGCGTCGATGCGGGCCGCCGACGTTCGCGGAGATCGTCGTGGAAGGGGATTGGGAGCCGCTTCTCGGGGGATTCAGCGGGCGATCAGATCTTCGGTAGGAGGCATGGTGAGCAAAGCGACGGGGGTTGCGAACGCGCCCGGCCCTGCGGGGTCGAACGGCACGTCCGCGGTCAAACAGGTGATCGGGCAGGGCAAAGAAGCCGCCACCCACGCTGCGGCGGATGTCAGGGACACCGTCGGGGAACAGGCGCAGCGGGTCGGCGCGGAGGCGCAGGCACAGGTCCGCACGATCGTGGCCGAGGTGCGGGACAAGGTCGGCGAGCACGCCCGGACCCAGAGCGACACGCTTGTCACCTTCATCCGGGAGGCCGCCGACAACCTCGACGAGATGCGCGGCGACCGGCAGCAGACCCCGGCCGCGACCGTGGTCGCCCGGGTCGCCGACGGCGGCCGCCAGCTCGCCGACTACCTGGACCGGCACGGTCCCGAAGGCGTCCTGCAGGAGGTCGAGGACTTCGCCCGGCGCCGTCCCGGGGCGTTCCTGGCGACCGCCCTGGCGGCCGGCTTCGTCGTCGGCCGGCTGGGCAAGAGCGTCGCCAAGGCCGACGCCGGCGCCGGTGCTCCGGCCGCACCGGCCGTCCCGGCCACCCCGGGTGCTGCCCCGAGCGACGCCGGGGCCGTCGCCGGACCGGCCACGGGCACCACCGCGGATCCGCAGACCCTGCTGGAGGAGTTCACCCGCCTGCAGCAGCACCGGATGGCGCGGCCGTGACCACGCACACGCCCCACCACCGGGCCGACGAGGTCACCGGGACGTCGATCGGTGAGCTGATCGGCAACATCAGCAACGACCTGTCCCAGTTGTTCCGCCAAGAGGTGGAGCTGGCCAAGGCCGAGCTCAAGCAGGAGGCGTCGAAGGCGGGCCAGGCTGCCGGGATGCTCGGCGCCGCGGCCTTCGCCGGCTATCTCGCCGTCGTCCTGCTGAGCTTCGCCGCCGTGTTCGCCCTCGCCAATGTCATGGACGGCGGCTGGGCCGCGCTCATCGTGGCCGCCGCTTGGGCGATCGCCGGGGCAGTGCTGTTCGTCAAGGGACGCGGCAGGTTGAAGACCGTCGACCCGGTCCCGCATCGGACCGTCGACACGCTCAAGGAGGACGCCCGATGGCTGAAGAACCCGAACGGCTGAGGCAAGACATCGAGATCACCAGGGCCTCGCTGACCCGCGACGTCGACCTGCTGGCCGAGAAGGCGAGCCCCGGCCGGATCGCGCAGCGCCGCTGGAACTCGGTGAAGGACAGGGTGATGGGCAGCGCCGATCACGTCCGGCAGGTGGCCGGTGACTCGACGTCGTCGGCGAGGAGCACGGTCCAGGACGGGGCCGCCCATCTCGGGGAGGCGGCCGGCGCGGTTCGCGGTGTTCCGCGGGCCGCGGTCGCCCAGACCCAGGGCAACCCGCTGGCGGCCGGGATCATCGCCTTCGGCGCCGGCATGCTCGCCGCCACCCTCATCCCGGTCAGCGACACCGAACGCCGGGCCGGCCAACAGCTCAGAGACGGCGGCGGCGATCTGACCGACAAGGTCAAGGACTTGACGGCGGACATCAGGGACGATCTGGCCGGTACGGTCGAGCATGCCGTCGACGAGATCAAGAGCACGGCCCGGGACGCCGCCAGCACCTCGAAGAAGCAGGTCCGGTCCTCGGCACAGCAGGCGAAACAGTCCGTGGCCGGCAGTCCGTAGGAGCCCGCGGACCCGGAGGCCGCCGCGGCCGCGGCCGGTCGGAGCGGAACGTCAGATCCAGCCCTCGCGGGCGGCCAGCAGGCCGGCCTCGAAACGGCTGCGGGCACCGAGACGTTCCATCAGTTCGGCCATGGCCCGGCGGCAGGTGCGCTCGGACATGCCGAGGCGGGTGGCCGCCGAGCTGTCGGTGTGACCCTGGGCCAGCAGCTGCAGCAGTTCACGCTGGACGGGGGTGATCCCGTCGACGGCACGGGCGGCGGCACCGAGCGGGACGGCGGTACGCCACACCTGCTCGTAGAGGGTGACCAGGGACGCCACCACACCGCGGCCGGACAGCTGCAGGATGCCCTGCGCGGTGTTGCCGGGGTCGATCGGGACGACCGCGATCGACCGGTCGAAGATCAGCATGCGGGGTGGCAGCAGCGGCGCGGTGCGTACCTCGGTGCCGGCGTCGGTTAGCGATTTCGCGTACCCGGCAGCGTTCGGGTCGCGCCGGGCGGAGTCGTGCAGGGTGGTCCGGATGGTGACCCGGCGGGCGACCAGTTCGGCGTTGTTCTGCCGGGCCGCCTCGACGGCTGCGGCGGACGGCACCGACGGCACGATGCTGAGCAGTTCCTCGCGCAGGCTCTGGCCGAGCTCCTCGAGCCGGTTCTGGATGGCGTCGGGGCCGATCACGCGTTCGGCCTCGACCGCCTCCTCGGTGGCCGGCCGGTCGCTGTATTCGGCGAGCAGTGCCGCCACCGCGGCCTGCCCGGCGGCGATGCGCTGCATGCGGTGCTCGACGTCGGCCTGCTGGCGGGCCAGCAGCGACTGCAGCCCGACGGTCGGGCTGACCGCCCGCAACTCGCCCTCACGCTCGGAGGAGTGGCGCAGCAGAGCGAGGTCGAACAGTTCGTCGAGGGCCGCCCGGACGGTGTCCTCGTCGGTGGCCAGGTGGTCCACGAGCTGAGCGACACCCCAGCGCGGGTGGCTCAGTAACAGCCGATAGACCTGCTCGGCGTCGTTCCCGAGGCCCAGAATGTCAAGCACGCATTGCCCCCGTGGCACGTCGAACATCGATTATCGACGACAGGTCTAACATCGATTGCCGGTTGCGGTTGCTGTCTGTCCATGATGCGGGAACCGACAGTGTCCGGGTCAGCCGCCGTGGTGCAGGCTGTCGAGCGGCACGTCGGCGTCGGCGACGATCCGCCACTGGCGCATCGTGGGGGAGTTGGCCAGCACCCGGCTCATCAGGGCGCGGGCGGTGTCGCGACCGGCCGGGATATCCGCCGACTGCAGGAACACGCCGACCTCGAAACCGTCGGGTACGGCCCGGGCCACCACGTGCTCGACCGGGTCACCGGGGCGGACCGCGGCCCAGGTGGCGTCGACCAGTGCGGCCGCGTCGACGCCGGCCGCCGCGTCGTGCCGCGGAGCGAGGGAGATACGGGCCAGTCGCATCTGTTCGGTCCTCTTCGTCATCGTTGAACTCGGGACTCGCTCAAGCCCTTCTCCGTGCCGGGCGACTTTCAGCTTGACGCACATTATCGCCACGCCTTTGCCGTACGGCGAAAGAGTGGCGGACCGGCCGGTTCCGGCCTGGCCGGAACCGGCCGAAGTCGCCGGTCAGCGGCCGGAACCGGCCAGGCCGGTTCGGGACACTCCGCAGGCCTTTCCGCCCGCAGCGGGGTTCGGAATAGTTCTCGCTGTCAGGCCGCAACGGCCAGAAATGACGCAGAGAAACAATTTTGGTCAATCAGCCGGGGGTATCACCATGTCGTTTTCGGTCGCTCGTGCCACGCTCGTCGTCGCTTTCCTGCTCCTGGCCGGTGCGGTCGTGCTCCTGGCCTCCGGCGCCGGTGAGGTCACCGCGGCGTCGGCGTCCACCAACGGTCTGATCTGGGGCTGACATGCCGGAGCAGACTCTGGACAGTCCGCCCGCCCGGCAGACCGGCGCGGAGGTGGGCACGGGGCAGTGGTCGGTGGGCCAGCTCACACAGATGTACATCTCCAGCATCCTGGGTGCCGGGATCCTCGTGGTGCCGGGCATCTCGGTGCAGGAGGCCGGGTGGGCCGCCCCGCTCGTGTGGGTGGCACTGGCCGGGATCTGCGTCTGCATCGCCCAGATGTTCGCGCGGATCTCGATGGAGTTCCCCACCGTCTCCGGGGTCACCGACGTCATCCGCGCCGGCATGGGACCGGCGAACGCCGGCTTGGCGCAGGGCGTGCTCCTGCTGGTCTACGCGGTCGGCAACCCGGCCATGGCCATCGCGACGGCCCACTACCTCGGCGAAGTCACGGACGGGCTTCCACCCGTACCGATCACCGCCATGGTTCTGATGTTGTTGTCCCTGGCCCTTGCCGGGCTCAGCGACCGCCTCATCGCCCTCGTCCAGGGCGTCAGCATCAAGATCGCGATGGTCGCGCTGGCCGTGAGTATCGCCCTCGCGGTTCCCAGCATGAGCCTCGACAACCTCGGCCGGCACGGGGACCCGACCTTCGCCGGTGTTCTGACCGCCGCGGGGGTCGCCTTCTACGCCTACCTGGGCTGGGAGAACGTCTCCCTGCTGGGTGGTTCGGTCCGCGATCCGCGCCGGACGTTCCCGAAGGCCATCCGCCGTGCGGTTCCGGTGGTCGCCCTCACCTACCTGGCCGCCACCCTGGCGTTCGCGGCCCTGCCACCCGGCGGCCCGGCCGTGCTGGTGTCCGCGCTGACCGCCGGGCTGCCCGCACCCCTGCGGCTGCTGCTGCTGATCGCGTCGGCGGTCGCCATCGTCGCGGCAACCAACGCGTGGGTGCTCGGCGCCACCCGCCTCTACGTCCACGCCGTCCGCGGCCGGACCTCCGAACTGCGCGCCAAGGGCGTCCTCGCGCTGGCCTACGCCGGCACGCTGGCCCTGTTCGGCGCCGGTGTGGTCACCCACTCCGACCTGCTGGCCTGGACGTCGGCGCTGTTCATGTCGGTGTACGCGCTGTGCAGCGTCGCCCTGGCACGGATGCAGCACCGATGGAGCGTCCAAGTCGTCGTCGTCCTGCTCAGCAGCCTGGCCATCCTCGGCTCCCGCGGCGCCGCGGGCCTGCTGTTCGCCGGTCTCCTCGTCGTGGTGGTCCTGGCCACCGGAAAGGTACGAAAGTGAACGCTCTGCGCCACCTGGCCACCCTGTCCGAGGAGTCGGCGGGCGGTGAGTTCGGCACCAAGTGCCAGCGCGTGTTCCCCCTCGACGTCCTCGACGAGACCCTCGGCGCGATGGGCTGCTGGCTCGAACCCGGCGCCGCCACCGCACCGGACCAGCACAACCAGCGGGAGATGGTGGTCGTCACCAGCGGCCGCGGCACCCTCGTCTCGGGCACCGAGACCACCGAACTGCGCGCCGGTGACGTCGTCTTCATCGAGAAGAACCACGAGCACGTCCTGCACTGCACCGACGAACCGCTGGCCTGGATCTCCGTGTACTGGCCCCTCCGCGAGCAGCCCCTGAAGGAGACGACCGCATGACCACCTGGATCACGGCGACGCCGCCCACCCCGAACGGCCACCTGCACGTCGGCCACATCTCCGGGCCGTACCTGGCCGGCGACGTGATGGCACGGGCGCTCGCCGCCGACGGCCACGACGCGTGGTACTCCACCGGCCTGGACGACAACCAGACGTACGTGCCACGCCGCTCCTGGGGCGAGAACTGTGAACCCGAGGAGACCGCGGAACGCTACACCCGCTCGATCGTGGACACCTGGGCGGCCGCCGGCGTCAAGTTCGACAAGATCGTCAGACCGCAGGGCCAGGAGTACGAGACCCGCGTCCGCGACCTTTTCTCCACGCTCGTCGAGTCGGGCCACATCGTCGCCGAGGAGCGGCCGCTGCCGTACTGCCAGGGCTGTGAACTATGGCTGTACGAGGCGTACCTGGGCGGCAAGTGCCCGCACTGCGGCGCCGGCACCAACGGCAACGCCTGCGAGGACTGCTGCCGGCCCAACCTCTGCGCCGACGTGGTGGACCCGTTCTGCATCCGCTGCGGGGCGACCCCGGAGCTGCGGCAGACCAAGATGCACGTGCTCGCGCTGGAACCGCTGCGCGCCGGGCTCGAGGCGTTCTGGACAGCCTGCGACATGCCCGAACGGCTGCGGGCCGTCTGCCGCGCGATGGCCGCCGACCGGCTGCCCGACATCCTGGTGTCGCACCCGTCGGCCTGGGGCATCCCCACCGACGCCGACCCGGGCCTGCGCACCTACGTGTGGCTGGAGATGGCCGAGGGCTACGCCGCCGAGGCACCGCCGCGCCCCCACGACCGGCTCGTGCAGTTCTTCGGCATCGACAACGGCTACTTCCACGCCGTGCTGTTCCCGGCCGTGAACATCGCCCTGGGCCGCCCCGAACTGCTGCCGGCGAAGTTCGTCGTCAACGAGTTCTTCCAGCTCAACGGCTCCAAGTTCTCCACCAGCCGGCGCCACGCCATCTGGGCGTCGGAGTTCCTGCCGGTCGCCGGGGCCGACCTGCTGCGCCTGCACTGCCTGCTGCGGCGGCCGGCGACCAGCCGGACCGACTTCACGCTTGACGACTTCGCCCGTACCGAGAAGATCCTGGACGCCTGGGACTCCACCTTCCGCGGCGTGTTCGCGCTGGCCGCCACCGCATCGGCCGATGAGGCCGCCCTGCCCGCCGACCTGCGGCGCAGCGGCCGATCCGTGCGGGCCCAGCTGGAACTGGCCCGCACCTACTGCCGGCCCGACGACTTCGACCCGCCGGGTGCCGTCGAACAGCTCGCGTCGGTGGCCCGGGTCATCGGCTCGGCCCTCGACGAGGTCCGCGCCATGGGCTCCACCGGTGTGGCCGCGGCCGCGGTCCTGCGCACCTGGGTCCGCGAGTTCGCCCAGGTCGCCGCCCCGATCGTGCCCAGCGGCAGCACCCGCCTGCTGGCCGCCTGCGACGGCGAACCACAGCCGGGCAGGTACTTCGGACTGGGCATCTGATGGCCGGCCTTCTGGCGGTCGTGGCCCCCCTCACCGGCCCGCGTGGCCGGTGGGGGAGCCTCTTCCCGGCCGACCTGCTGAAGCACCCGGCGGTGACCGTCCACGACGACGGCGCCGACCCGGAACGCTCCGTCGCGCTGGCCCGGCAGATCGCCGCCACTCCCGGCATCCGGGCCGTGGCCGGGCACTTCTCCAGCGAGGCGGCCGCCGGGGCACTGCCCGTCTACCGGCAGGCCGGCATCCCGGTGGCGTTCCCGCTGTCGTCGGCGCCGGGTGTCACCCGTGAGCACCTGAACCCCGAACCGGGCGTCATCGCCCCGATGCCCGACAACGTGGAGCAGGCCGCCGCACTGTGGCAGTCGGCCGGGGGAGCGGGCACGCTCGCCTGGGCCGGTGCCTCCGCCACCGGGCTCGCCGTCGTCTGGGCCGGCCTGGGCGGACAGCTGAGACCGACCGTCGCGGAGGTCCTCGCCGAACCCGGCGTCAGCACGCTGGTGGTGCTGGGCACGCTGACCGACGCCGAGCACGCCCTCGCCGTGGTCGCCGCGTCGGGCCGGCGGATCCCGGTGGTGCTCAGCGACGACAGCTGGGTGGGCTCGGCGGCGTGGGACGGACTCGTCCCGGAGGTCGTGACCACCCGGCCCGACCCCGCCGTCCTGGTCGACCGGTGCGCGCGGCACATGCTCGAAGCCGTCCGGCTGGGGCTCACCGGCGCGGAGATCGTCACCCTGTGGGCACGGCGGCACGGCATCGCCTGCTGGGAGAAGCCACAGCCCCTGGGAGTACGCCCATGACCGTGCTGGACTGCGCGGTCGTCGGTGACGGGATCGTCGGCCGGTTCACCGCGCTCGCCCTGGCGGCGCGCGGCCTGCGGGTCGCGCTGTGCGGCGGCGCACCCGGCGACGCGGGTTCGTCGGCGTCGGCACTGAGTGGGGGACTCGTCCGGGCGTACTCGCCGGATCCTGATCTGACCCGGCTGGCCGTGCGCAGCATGACGGCCGTGTGGTGGAACTGCCCGGCCTACCGCCGGACCGGCTCGGTGCACGTCGTGCCGCGTGCCGCGCTGAACGCGGAGGTCCTGGCCGAGATGGCCGCCGCCGGAATCCCGTACCGGGTCGCCGACGGCCCGGGGCACCACCCGGTGCGGCTGGACCCCGGCGACTGCGCGGTCGTCGAACCGCACGGCGGCTACGTGCTCGCCCTGCCGGCACTGACTTGGCTCGCCGAGCGGTGCGCGGCCGAGCCGGCGATCGTGCCGGGCGGGCCGGTCGGCCGGATCGACACCGGCGCCGACGCGTTCACCCTGGTCGGCCCGGACCTCCGCGCCCGGCGGGTGATCGTCACCGCCGGGCCGGGCACCGTGGCCCTGGTACCGGTCACCGGCCTGCAACAGCGGCGGATCGTCTACTCCTTCGTGCGCCTGGACACCGACGTCGGACACACGCTGGTGGACACCGCCCCCGACGCCTGGATGCGGCCGGCGCCGGAACAGGGACCCGGCGTCCACCTCGTCGGCCGTGCCGACCCGCGGCCGTGGGACCGGCCGGGGCGGCGCGGGGTCGACGACCCACCGGCCGGCCGGCGGGCCACCGAGGCCCTCGCCCGGCGGCTGCCGGCGATGGTGCGGGCCACCTACCTGAGCAGCGTCGTCGCGTCCGACATGTACACGACCTCGGGACCCGGCCGGGTCGGGCCCACGGCCACGGCAACCGACGGCCTATGGTTCATGACCGGTCTGTCCGGCGGCGGTTTCAAGATCGCCCCCGCTCTCGCCGAGCGTGCGGCCGACCGCGTGATGACGTCCCTCGAAAGAACAGGAACACTTCGATGACCTCAGCAGCCGAGCTCGTGGTGACGCAGTCCTCCCCGGCGGACATGCCGTCGGTCGAGCAGCTCTTCGTCGCCTACCGGCACTTCTACGGGCGCACCGGCGACGAGGCGCGGGCCGCGGAGTTCCTGCGGACCCGTGTCTCCACCGGGGAGTCCCGGGTGCTGGCCGCCCGGACCGGTGACCGGGTCGTCGGCTTCTGCCAGATCTACCAGCAGTTCTCCTCGCTGGGCCTGACCGTGACCTGGATTCTCAACGACCTGTTCGTGCTCCCGGAGGCCCGCGGCCTCGGCGCCGGCCGGGCACTCGTCGTCCGGACCGTGCAGGAGGCGCGTGCCGCCGGGGCGACCGCGGTCGTCCTGGAGACCAAGAGCGACAACGACGTCGCGCAGACCCTGTACCGGTCGCTCGGCTTCGTCGAGTCGCACCGGGACGGTGAGTTCGTCCATTACCGCAACGATCTTGAGGGTGGGGACCATGTTTGATCGTGAACTCGTCGGTGTCGGGCTCGGACCGGCCAACCTGGGCCTCGCCATCGCTCTGGAGGAGGCGGACGTCGCCGGCGACGCGCTGTTCCTCGACCGCCGGCCGGGCTTCGACTGGCACCCCGACATGCTGCTGTCGTCGTCGGTCATGCAGATCAGCTACCTCAAGGACCTCGCCACCCAGCGCAACCCGCGCAGCGCCTACACGTTCGTGAACTACCTGCACGAACGCGGCCGGATCAGCGACTTCATCAACAAGCAGACGTTCTTCCCCAGCCGGCTGGAGTTCACCGACTACCTGCGCTGGGCCGTCGAGCGTCTGCAGGTTCCGGTCACCTGGGGCGCCGACGTGGCCGGCGTCGAACTCGACGAGCACACCGGCGGCTGCGTCGTGTCGTGGCGCGCCGCCGGCCGGCTGCACCGCACCACCAGCCGCCATGTCGCGATCGGCGTCGGCTCCACCCCCCGGATGCCCGGCTGGTCCACCGGACTGCCCAGCGTGTTCCACAACACCCGCCTGCTCCGCGGCCTGCGGTCGGCCGGGCTCACCGGCCGGTCCCGGGTCGCCGTCGTCGGGCAGGGCCAGAGCGCCGCCGAAGCGGTACGGCACGTCCTCGAGACCTACCCGGGTGTGTCCGTCGACTGCTACATCTCCTCGTACGGGATGACACCGGCCGACGACAGCCCGTTCGCGAACCGCGTCTTCGACCCGGCGGCCGTCGACGACTTCTACTTCGCCGACGCCGGCGTCCGCGACGAACTGCTCGGCCGGCACCGCTCCACCAACTACAGCAGCGTCGACCCGGACCTGCTCAGCTGGCTGTACGACGTCGAGTACCACGAGAAGATCACCGGCGACGGCCGGCTGCGCTTCCACCGGGCCACCCGTGTCACCGCCGCCGCCGCGGCCGGCCGGCGCGTCACCCTCGACGTGCTGCGCCGGATGACCGGGACGACGACCCGCGAGTCGTACGACGCGGTCGTGTGCGCCACCGGATTCACCTCCCCGCTGCCCCGGCACCTGCTCGGCGCCTCGTTCGGGGACTGCTCGGACGCCTGGCTGGCCCGCGACTACCGTCTGCACCGTCCCGACGGCTCGTCGCTGCCGGTGTTCGTGCTCGGCGCCACCGAATCCGGCCACGGCCTCGGCTCCGGCCTGCTCTCCAATGTCGCCGTCCGCGGCGGCGAGATCGCCGCCCAGGTGGCCGTGGCGGCCCGGCCCGGCGCGATGCTGGAGCTTGTCGCTCACTGATATCTCCCCGGTGGGCCGGTACCTCCAGGTGCCGGCCCACCGGCGTCACGCCGCAATGCGGTAGAGCCGCGCAGCGCGTGTGGTGCGAGGCCAAGAAGCAGTCGATGACTTTTGCGATCCGGAAGGCCCTAGCGGCGGCCGTCACGCCTCGACCGGCAGCTCGATCACGAAGGTCGTGCCGGGACCGTCGTGGTCGGCCAGCCCGATGGTGCCGCGGTGGCGTTCGATGATGGCGCGGGTGATGACCAGGCCCAGCCCGGTACCGGGTATCCGCCGGTCGAGGGCGGTCGAGGCCCGGTAGAAGCGGCGGAACAGCCGGGGTCGCTCGGCGGCCGGGATGCCGATCCCGGTATCGGCGACGGTCCAGACGACCTTCCCCGCCTCGGTCGTGGCGGCGACGGCGACCGTACCGCCGTCGGGGGTGTACTTGACGGCGTTCGAGATCAGGTTGTCGGCGACCTGCCGCAGCCGGCCCGGGTCCGCCCGCAGTTCCAGGCGATCCGGAAGCCGTACGGTGAAGGTGAGGTCCCGGCCGGCCGGCTTGGCGACGCAGTCGAGAGTCTGGCGGATGATGTCGCACAGGTCGACGAGCGCCGGCTTGATCGCCAGCTGCCCCGACTCCAGCTGGGCCAGATCGAGCAGATCCTCGGCCATGGCCGCGAGGCGTTCCGCGTTGCGCGTGATGACCCGCAGGTAGTGCCGCTGCTCGTCGAGGGACAGGTCCGCGAGGTCGGCGTCGAGCATGCTCGTGGTACCGGTGATCACGGCGAGTGGATTGCGCAGCTCGTGGGTGACCATGGCGAGGAACTCGTCCTTGGTCCGGGCCAGCTCGACGGTCAGTTCCTCGGCGCGGCGCCGCTGCATGTACTGGCCGATCTCGGCGGCGAGGCCAACGAGCAGGCCCAGCAGGACGTCCTCCGGATCCTCGACCCGGTCGCCGTAGACACACAACGCGCCCAGCGCGTCCCGGCCCAGAGACACCGGAACCCCGACGGCCACCCGCAGCCCGCTGCGGGCCGCCTCGCGGCTGCGCGCCGATCCCGTGTCGGCACCGAGGTCGGGTATCCAGAAAGGCGTCCCGTCGGCGCAGACCCGGCCGGGTAGCGAGGTGCCCGCGGCGAGGCTGTCGACGGCGAAGTCGTGCAGCTGCCAGCCCGGCTGGACGTGGCGGGCAGCGCAGGTCAGCACCTGTCCGTCGTCGCCGGCCACCCACAGTTCGGTCACCGGCCAGCCCATCTTCTCGCCGAGCGCCTCGACGGCCCGGGCCGCGGCGGCGCTGCTCGACTCGGCCTCGGCCAGCCCGCGGGCGACGGCGGCCTCGGCAGCCGCGAACCGGCTCGCCCGGTGCTCGACGGTGATGTCGTGGGCGAAGATGTGGAACACGCGGCCGGCGGGCTCCACCGTGGCGGTCAGCGTCATCTCGATGGGGATCTCGTGGCCGTCGGCATGCCACGCCGGCCACTGCAGCCGCCGGTCGCGAGTCAGCCCCGGCAGACCGCAGGCCAGCGCCGCCAGCTCGATGCGACCCGCCGCTCGTGACTGCGGCGGGACGATCAGCTCCTCGATGGACCGGCCGTACGCCTGCTCCAGGGTGTAACCGAACATCGTCTCGGCGGCCGGGTTCCATGCCACCACCCGGCCCGTCGCATCGAACGCGATGTAGGCCTCTAGCGCAGCCGCGAGTACCGCCGGCTGCTGAAACAGCATCGGGCCGGCCTCACCGGGGTGCTCCGGTGCGACGGACATCGCCCTCCTCGACGGTCGCGAACGTGGCGGGTCAGTACCGGAAGTTCGTCACCAGGGCGCTGAGCTCGGTCGACATCCGGGCCAGTTCACCGGTGGCCTGCTGTGCCTGGGTCACACCTTCGCTGGTGAGCCGGGCCGCCTCGGCCACCCCCGTGATGTTCTGGGCGATCTCGCCGGTACCGGCGGCCGCCTCGGTGACATTGCGGCTCATCTCCCCGGTGGTTGCGGTCTGTTCCTCGACGGCCGAGGCGATGGTGGTCTGGAAGTCGCTGATCCTGGCGATCACATGGGTGATCTCCTCGATCGCGGCGACCGCGCCGCTGGTGTCGGTCTGGATGACCTCGACCCGGCGGGAGATGTCCTCGGTGGCCCGGGCGGTCTCCTGGGCCAGGTCCTTGACCTCGGAGGCGACGACCGCGAAGCCCTTGCCCAGCTCGCCGGCGCGGGCGGCCTCGATGGTGGCGTTCAGCGCCAGCAGGTTCGTCTGCTCGGCGATCGCGGTGATCGTCTTGACCACGTTGCCGATCTCCGCCGACGACTGCCCGAGCTTGGCCATCGTCTCCCCGGTGGCGGCCGTGATCGTGACGGCCTGACCGGCCACCTGCGCAGCCTCGCTCGCGTTGACCGAGATCTCCCGGATCGCGGCGCCCATCTCCTCGCTGCCGGCCGAGACACTGTCGACACTGCGGGAGATCTCCTCGGTCGCGCCCGCCACCGTCTGCGCCTGCTGCGAGGTCCGCTCGGCGGAGGAGGCGATCTGGTCGGCGGTGCCGGACAGTTCTTCGGACGCGGCGGCCAGCGAACTCGCCGAGTCACTGATGGTGGCGATCGTCTGCCGCAGCTGGCTCATCGCCTCGTCCAGCGACTGACCCATCCGACCGGGCTCGTCGCGTGTCCGCAGCCCGGTCGTGCGGGTCAGATCCCCTGCGGCGAGGCCGGTGCAGACATCCTGGACCTTGATCAGCGACTGCACGATCCGCTGCGCCACCCAGAAGCCCAAGGCCAGGGCAAGCAGGCCGCCGACGACCATCGCGATCAGTGACGTCGTCCGGCCGGTGTCGTGAACCGACTTCGCCGCGTCCGCGTTCTTGGCCGCATCCGCCGTCTCCGTGGCATCGAGGGTGTCGATGGCCTTCCTGAGCTCCGCCACGACGGCCAGCGCCTCGGTGTCGCGGACCCGCTGCCATTCGGCGAACCTGTTGGCTTTACCAAGTGGTAGCAACTTGTCCTGGGCAACTGTCACGTAGGCGTCCCAGCCGGCTTGCACGGCGTCGATGGCCGCCGGGTCGCTCGCCGGCATGCTGGCACGGTAAGCCTTCATCGCCGCTTCGAACGCCTGCTGATCGGCGGCGAAGGCGTCGGTGAACTTCGCGATGCTCGCCGGGTCCTGAGAGAGTGCCTGATTGGCGACGTCCACACGGCCCTGCCGGATTGCTGCGTCCAGTTGACCGACGGCCTTGATACTGGCCACGTTGCTGTTGTAGATCAATTGAGCGGAGTCGCTGGCGCTGCCGAGCGCGTTCAGGCCGACGAGGCCGACCACCACCGCGGCGATGACGCCGACGGCCACCGCGATGAGTATCTTGATCTTTACGCTGAGGTCGGCGAAGCCCTGCCGCTGCACAGTCGTCATCGCGTCTTCCTCCGTTGCGGGCCATGAGACGGCGCTGTCCGGCGAGGGCCGGCCGAGCAGTCCTTACTGCCCTGTTCGGTCCGGTTCGCCCGGCGATTAGTGCCAACGGCGGTCCGGCCCGGCGGGGCCGCTTTCCGGCATTGCGCGGCGGCCTCTCATGGCGGCGCATGATCACCTCGGCATCGGCCGGGCCGCCGCCTGTTGACCGGCCCGCGACCGCGCCCCGCCAGCGCGCCACGGCGACGCCGGTGACCTTGCCCCTACCGGCCGTCTGGCCTCAGCAGCCCTGCGCGACTGCCGATGGATGGGCAGCCATCGTGGTGAGTAGTGGGGGACGCCGATGCCGCAACGCTCCGAAACCGCTCAGCAGGTCGCAGACCTGCTGCGTACCGCCAGGCAGTCGCTCGGGATGGGTCTGGCGTTCCTCAGCCGGATGGACGAGACGGTGCAGCACCTGGAAGTGGTCGATTCGGTACTGCCGTTGCAGGACGGCATGACACAGCCTCGCGCCACGTCGTTCTGTCAGCTGATCACGGACGGGGTGCTGCCGCCGGTGATCCCGGACGTCACCCGATTCCCGGCAGCTGACCGGCTGCCCGGCACCGAGCAGGGAATCCGCAGCTACATCTCGGTGCCCGTCGAGCTAAGCGACGGCACGGTGTACGGCACCTTCTGCGGCGCGGGCTTCGTGGCTGACCCACAACTATCCGACCGTGATCGTGTGCTCATGGAAGTGCTGGCACACGCCGCGGCGATGATCGTGGAGCCGGAGGTCCGGCAACGGCGCCGCAACGCCGTGATCGAACGCCGGCTGCGTCCCGTACTCGAGCAGGGCGGTCCGGTTGTTCTGCTGCAGCCGATCGTCGACCTGGCGACCGGGCGCAGGGTCGGGGCCGAGGCGCTCAGCCGGTTCCCGCACGAGTGGAACCAGCCACCGGACGAGGTGTTCGCCGACGCCGGCCTCATCGGGCAGCGGGAGAACCTCGAACTGGCGGCGCTGCGACGCGCTGCCGATCATCTGCGGGAGGTGACCGGGTACGTCGCCATGAACATCTCCCCGGCCACGCTGTTCGCCCCGGCCGGCCTGGAGTTCCTGACCGGGCTGCCCCTCGACCGGGTCGTCCTGGAACTGTCCGAGCACGACCCCATCGAGGACTACGAGCGTCTGAAGGAGATTCTGGCACCGTTGCGGGCACGGGGCCTGCGCCTGGCCATCGACGACGTCGGTGCGGGCTACTCGTCGCTGCGGCACATCGTCGCCACCGGGCCCGATGTGATCAAGCTGGATCGGAGCATGGTCAGCGGAGTGGCTCACGATGCCGTTCTCCACGTCGTCGTCGACGCGCTGGCCCAGCTCGCCCGCGCCGTCGATGCCACGGTCGTCGCCGAAGGTATCGAGACCGCGGCTGATGCCGCCGCCCTGGCGGAGCTGGATATATCGCTCGGCCAGGGATGGCACTTCGACCGGGCCGTCACGGCGGCAGAGCTACACGACCGGTACGCGCTCACCTCGCCGGACGCGGCCGGCCCGGGCCGGCCTCTGACGGCCCCGGCCGGCCCGGCTGTGACCTCCTCCGGAACGCCGCGCTGATCCCTCAGCGGCGTTTGGAAGCGCCACCCGACACACCGGGCTCATGGTGATCAACGGGCCCTCCGGTGAGGGCGGGTCAATCGGCCTCGACATGCTGGAGGCCGACCACGAATTCGAGCGCGAGCGGCGACGCGGTCCAGGTCTGCTGGCCCACGATGCCGTCCGCCGGCACGCCGGCCCATTTCTGGAAGGCGCGCACCGACGCCTCGGTGTTCGCCCCGAAGTTCCCGTCCGTACCCTGCGGCGTGGTCTTCCACAGGCCGGCGGCGCCGAGCGTCAGGACCTGCTGCAGGTGACGCACCGCCTCACCCTTCGCGCCCTGGCGCAGCGTCGGCATCGGACTGCCGTCCGGAAGCGCGCTCCATGTCGCCGCGTCGACGACACCGGTGACCGGGAGAGCCTTCTCCTTCTGGAAGTCCTTCGTCGCGGTCTCCGTCTTGGATCCGAACGTGCCGTCGACGACGAGTGTGGTTTCCGGCGTCCGTCGTAGCGCGCGCTGTGCCTGCTTCACGGCGTCACCGGTGTCACCCGGACCCACCGTCGGCATTCCGCTGTTGGCCATGATCTCCCGTTTCGACGTGGTGGTCGCCCTGTCTGAAGTACCGGGGCGACCGCAGCATATCGATGTACTTCGACATTGCGGTGTCCCTCGCGGCCGGTATGCCGTGCCCGCGGGTCAGGCCGGGCACGGCACCGCACGGCAGGCGGACGGACGAAGCCGTCCGCTACGGAGATCATCGGCGAGGGCCTGCCGGCTCACAGCCCCGCGCGGGCGGGCCGCCGGGCTGATCCGCGGCGAGTGTACGGGCGCGGTGACGGGACGGCCGATACAGTGCGTGGGTGGTGAACCAGCGGGAGCAGATTGTTGCCGACCTCGGCGTGCAGCCGGTCATCGTCGCCAAGGACGAGATCCGGACGCGGGTGGACTTCCTCAAGGACTACCTGCGATCCACCCCGGCCAAGGGTTTCGTGCTCGGCATCAGTGGAGGACAGGACAGCACCCTGGCCGGCCGGCTCTGCCAGCTCGCCGCCGAGGAGCTGCGGGCCGAGGGGCATGAGGCCGAGTTCGTCGCGGTGCGCCTGCCGTACGGGGTGCAGGCCGACGAGGACGACGCACGGACCGCGCTGGATTTCATCCGCCCGGACCGGTCGATCACCGTGAACGTCAAACCGGGCGCGGACGCGGTGGCCGCCGAGACGGCCCGTGGTGCGGATGTGGAACTGCGTGACTTCGTCCGCGGCAACATCAAGGCCCGGGAACGCATGGTGATCCAGTACGGGATCGCCGGTCAGCTGAACCTGCTGGTCGTCGGCACCGACCACGCCGCCGAGGCGGTCACCGGCTTCTTCACCAAGTACGGCGACGGCGGCGTGGACCTCACTCCGCTGACCGGCCTGACCAAACGCCAGGGCGCCGCGCTGCTGCAGGAACTGGGCGCACCGCCGAGCTGCTGGCAGAAGGTGCCGACCGCAGACCTGGAGGACGACCGCCCGGCGATCCCCGACGAGGTGGCCCTCGGTATCACCTACGCCGACATCGACGACTACCTGGAGGGCGCCGAGGTCAGCTCCGAGGTGGCGGCCAGGGTGGAGTCGCTCTACCGGGCCACCCGTCACAAGCGCACCGTCCCGGTCACCCCGCTCGACGACTGGTGGCGCAACTGATAAATCTGTCGCGCCGGCGGCCCCGGCCGTTCGAGTGCCTGGACGGGCCGGTCGTCAGGGAGCCTGGAATCCGGCCCCGGTGAGAAGCCTGGTGCCGTCGGGGGACAGGACGTAGGCGATGAACGCCTGCGCACCGGCGGCGTTCCTCGCGTCCTTGAGCGCGACGATCGGGTAATCGTTGACCGCCTTTGCTGACTCCGGGAACTCCACGGCGTCGACGTCGGACGCGGCCGCCCTGGCGTCGGTGCGGTAGACCAGTGCCGCGTCCACCTCACCCAGTTTCACCTTGGACATCGCCGCCTTCACGTCCTGCTCCAGGGTCACCGGGGTGACCTTGACGCCGGCCGTGTCGATCGCCGTCCTCGCGGCCGCACCGCACGGCACCGCGTCGGCACAGAGCGCCACCTTGAGGCCGGGCGTGGTCAGGCCGGCCAGTCCGGTGATGCTCTTCGGGTTGCCCTTGGCGACCGCGATCACCAGCTGGTTCCTTACGAACGTGGTGGGTGTTCCCGCTCCGTTGCCGGCGTCGATGACGACTGCCATGTTCTTGGGGGAGGCGGCGGCGAACACGTCGGCCGGTGCGCCCTCGTTGATCTGCGTGGCCAGTGCCGAACTGCCGGTGAAGTTGAACGTCACCTTCGTACCCGGGTTGGCGGCCTCGAACTGCCTGCCGATGGCGGTGAACGACTCGGTCAGCGACGCCGCGGCGAAGACGGTGATCGACCCCCGCACCGCACCGCCGCCGGCCGTGTCGGATCCGTTGCCGGGCTTGTCGCCGCCGCATCCGGTCAGGCCGGCGGCGAGGACGACGGCCAGGCCGGCGACCGCTGTGCGAAGGGTCTTCAACGGGGCTCCTCGGGGTGGCATTCTCAATCGATCCGCAGATGCGAGCATAGAGGACGCCCGTCAGCCGCATTTGTGGCAGTCGATAAGCAGATGACATCGCATCTGCGCTCGCTGCCCGGCGCCCGGCTTGCCGTCAGGGTGATGAGCTTCCGGTCGGTACCGTGTGGCCGTGACCGAGAAGCTGCCCGAGCCGCCGCAGCCCTACGAGCCGCCGTCCAGTGTTCCGCCCGACGCCTACGAACTGCGGGTCGTCCTGCCCGGCGATTTCCCTGTCGTTCCGCCCGACGATCCTGTTCCGGCTCCGTCCGGCGTGCCGCCACGGTCCCAGCCGGGCCGCCGGGGCTGGGCGATCCTCGTCGGTGCGGCGTTCGTCCTGGTGCTGGGTACGGTCGTCGGGCAGGCGATCGCCGGGCGGGATGCGACTGACAAGCCGGCCACCGCCACGGCGCGGCAGGAGGCCGGCGCCGACCCGGACATCACCACCGCACCGGCCCCCACCGTCCAGGAACTCGTGGCGCTGCCCGGCCGCTCCGAGGTGTCGCGCCGCTGGGAGTACCGGGGTGGCGCGCTGACGTCGATCTACTTCGTCAACGACAGCCCGGAGAAGGTCACCGTCAACTGGATCAGCGACGACCAGGAGCGGATCCGCTACACCGAGCTCGAACCCGGCAATGGCTACCACCAGCAGACCTACGTCGGCCACGCCTGGGTGATCGCCGGACCCGACGGGAAGGCCAAGGCGGTGTACGTGGCGACGGAAGCACCAGGCCTCGTGGAGATCCGCTGATCCATTCGATTAAATGGCTCGCGCAAGAGCGCCCCGGTCGGGCAGAGTGATCTCAACGCGGTGAGGTGGACCGAAAATCGCCGATAAAAGCGTTGACCAATGGGCTCCGGCCCGGCAGGCTGAACAGAACGAGCGCAACAGAACCTCGAAGGGAGTTGAACTGTCATGTCCTGGAATTCAGATCGCGTCATCGTCCGATCGCGGGCGGCGTGGTGTGAATCCGTCATATCCGTCGTGACGGTGAAACACGACCTCCGAGCCCACGAATCCAACCGTGACCTGGAGCGGTGGAGCGGCTAGCGCAGAGAGAACCGCGCTTCGCCGCCCACCTCGTCAGCCGGGGAACGGGCGGCTTTTTCGTACCCTGACAATGCTCTCCGGAATCGAATTTCCGCGCGTTCCCTGAATGCGTTCAGTGGAATTGTTCTCTCTCAACTCAACAGTGGATGGCATGTATCCGGCAGCCCATGATCGGGGCTGCCGGCACAGATCCGGTGCGGCACACCCGCCCCGCCGGATCGGAGAAGTATCGAGGGCTCGTAGCTCCAATTGGTAGAGCAGCGCTTTTGCACAGCGAAGGTTTGTCGGTTCGAATCCGACCGGGTCCACGCACGTCGACGTAGCTCAGTCAGGTAGAGCGACCGCCTGTCACGCGGTAGGCCGCGAGTTCAAGTCTCGTCGTCGACGCTTCGTCTCGCCGTAGCTCAGTGGTCAGAGCGTCGCCCTGATAAGGCGAAGGCCGGTGGTTCGACCCCACCCGGCGAGACCAGCCGACCATGGAGGAGCCAGCCGACAGCCGGCGCCGGCCACCGTCTCGAAAACGGTTGGGGCATTCGCCCGTGGCGGTTCGACCCCGCCCTTCTCCGCGGAAAGTACCGTCAGTTCGATCTGTTCCCCTGGTAGCTCAACCGGAACGAGCGGTGCCCTTCTAAGGCAACGGTTGCGGGTTCGAGTCCCGCCCAGGGGTCTGCATGCGCGCCGTTAGCTCAGTCGGTAGAGCTGCCGCCTTTTAAGCGGAGGGTCCGGGGTTCGAGCCCCCGACGGCGTACTGCGGGGTAGAGGAGTTCGGTCGTCCTCGCCGGCCTCATAAGCCGGAGATCACGTGGTTCAAATCCCGTCCCCGCTCCCGTTCCGGTAGCTCAGCTGGTAGAGCGCCGCCTCGACACGACGGAGGTCCCTGGTTCGAGTCCAGGCCGGAACACGAAAGTGACACCACCCTGGCGCGGTGGACGAACAGGTAGAGTCACCCGGCTTTCAATCGGGAGGTTGCGGGTTCGAGTCCCGTCCGCGCTGCGTGACACACGATCCGACGTCGCCCAATCGGCAGGGCAGCGGGGAGACGTGCCTTGTCAGCAGGCCGCGGTGAGTTCGATTCTCACGCGGCGCACGCCTGTGTAGCTCAGCGGCAAGAGCACCGGTCCTACACACCGGCAATCCCGGGTTCGAGTCCCGGCGCGGGCACGATCCAGCCGGCACAGCAGCGACGCTGCCATCCACTGTGACCGGCCGCCGGCGCCGGGACCGACCGGCTAAGCGGGTTCGCGTACCCCGCCCTCGCCGCCGTCGCCGTCGTCCGGCATCGGCTCGACGGGCGCCTCCGGGAGTTCACCGGGGCCGTCCGGCAGGAGCTCGCCGGGGTCGTCGGGCACCGGCTCACGCGGGTCGATTGGCGGATACTGTTCGGGGTCGAGATCCGGTTGCGACATGGCCCGATTATCCAGGACCGACCCGATCCCTGCCCGGTCAGCGGGCATCGGGCCGTCTCCCACCGCGCATGTCCGTGGGCGGGCGTTCGTGCGAATCGATCCCGGCGCCCGATGCCGGCGGGGCGTCGGCGATGCTGTGGGAGTGGAGTACGTGTCCAGAGTGCCGCGGCCGCCGCTGGACGGGCTGATCGACGACCTCTACCACCTGGAGGGAACGCCGCCGTACGCCCGGCTGACGCTGCCGGCAAGTCCGGCGGCGTTCCTGATCGTCAACCTCGGGGCCCCGTTCCGCATCCGCGCCGGCACCGACCTCGAGGCGGCCGAGTACGCCGACGGCTGCGTGGTCACCACGCCCACCCGTGCGTTCGAGTTCGGCTACCCACCCCGGACCCGGTCCGTCGGCGTGCACTTCAAGCCGTGGGGGGCGGCGCCGTTCCTGCCGATGCCCGCCGCTGAGCTGTGTGACCGCCCGGTGACGCTGGAGCAGGTCTGGGGCCGGCCCGCCGTCGCCGAGCTGCGAGACCGGCTGGCCACGGCCGGAAGCCCGTACGAGATGCTGACGCTGCTCGAGGAGGAGCTGACGCGACGGCTGTGCGAGACCGCCGGCCTGGGGCTGGTCCGCCATACGAGCGGCGTCATCGCTGCGACCGGCGGGGCGGTGGCCATCGACGACCTGAGGGGTTCGGCCGGTGTCAGCAGCACTCACCTGGCACAGCGCTTCAAGGAGCTCGTCGGTGTCACCCCGAAGCGGCTGGCCCGCTCATACCGCTTCGCCGCCACCGTGTTCTCGATCAACCCCGCCGAACCGGTCGACTGGTCCGGCCTCGCCGGGGGAGCGGGCTACTTCGACCAGGCCCACTTCGGCCACGAGTTCCGGGCGTTCACCGGGCTCACGCCGACACGATATGTCGAGGTCCGGCGGCGGTTCCTGCGCGAGCATCCCGGCCACGTGCTGGACGGCTGGCCTCTGCCGGGCGATTGATTTCTTACAAGAACGACAGCTCACGCCACGCTAGCTTGAGGGCACCCCAAAGCAGAGGAGTGCCCCGTGGGCAAGGTGGTCATGTACAGCTCGGTGTCGGTGGACGGTTTCATCGCGGATGAGAACGACCAGCCCGGACCGCTGTTCGACTGGTTGTCCAGTGGTGACGTCCCGCTGGACGGCAGCGGCGTGCTGACGGTGTCGCAGGCCTCCTACGACTGCACCCGGCCGTACTGGGATGAGATCGGGGTGACGATCGCCGGCCGCCGCGTCTTCGACCTGACGGACGGCTGGGACGGCAAGCCGCCGAGTGGGATCGACCACGTGGTCGTCGTGACGCACCGCCCGCAGCCCGAGGGGTGGGACCCGGAGGCGCCGTTTCACTTCGTCGACGGGGTCGAGGCGGCCGTAACCAGAGCGCAGGAGCTCGCGGGGGACCGCGTGGTCGAGGTTGCCGCCGGTGACGTCGGTGGCCAGGCGCTCGCCGCGGGCCTGGTCGACGAGGTGCGGATGGACGTCGTACCCGTCGTGTTCGGGTCCGGCCGGCACTTCTTCGGGCCGGTCGGCGCGCAGCACCTGCTGGAGGATCCTGATGTGGTGATCCGGGGCGACCGGGTGCTCCACCTGCGCTACCGGGTGCGCCGTCGACCGATCTGAGACGGGGCCGGCCGGCCCCGTCTTCGGCGGTGACGAGGCGGTCAGGTGATGGCGAGCCGGTTCACCAGCAGTTCCACTCTCGCCTCGGTGTGCTCCGGTGGCAGCCGTCCCGCTCGGGTCAGGGTGGCCAGCCCGTGCAGGGCGGCCCAGAACAACTCGGTGAACAATCCCGGGTGAACGCCGTCCCCGGCCACCTCGCCGAGGGTCTCCAGCAGGGCCGAGAAGGCGTCCTTGAGCGGTTGCGGGGTGTCCTCGTGCGCGAAGGCCAGGCCGCCGTCGAGCTCGAACATGGCGTCGTAGACGGCCGGGTTGCGTGCGGCGAAGCCGAGGTACGCGCGAGCGAGCGCGGTGACCCGGGCGCGGGGGCCGTCCCCGGCGGAGGCCGCGGTCCGTAACGCCGCAGCCATCTCGGTGGCACCGTCGAGGGCGACGGCGCCGATGATCTCCCGCTTGCCGCGGAAGTGGCTGTAGAGCACGGGCTGGCTGTACTCGATACGTTCGGCGAGCCGGCGGGTGGTGACCGCGTCCCAGCCCTGGTGCTCGGCGAGCTCGCGGGCCGTCGCCACGATGAGGCGCTCCCGCTCCGCCCGTTCGCGTTGCTTACGTTCCTGAACCGACATGCCGGAATTCTAGCACCGCTAGACATTAGAGCGTGGTTAGAGTTAGCGTTGCATGAACAGCTAGCAGCGCTAGAATCGGGAGTGGTCGTCATGCTCGAGGTGATTCAGGTCCTCACGGTCGTGATCGTCGGCGTGATGGTGGGGGTGGAGTTCTCCGTCGCCTTCGTCGTCAACCCCATCCTCAACGCCCTCCCCGGCGACGGTGGCCAGCTCGGCCGCGCCCACGGGGGCCGGATGCTCGGCGCCGTCATGCCGGTCTGGTACATCACCTCGCTGGTCCTCGTCGCGATCTGGGCCGTCGCCGGCTGGCGGAACCAGGGCACCGGCCTGACCGTCACCGCCGGGGCGTTGCTGATCGTCAGCGTGGTCATGTCGGTGCTGCTGCTGGTCCCGATCAACAACCGGGGCAAGACGTGGACCCCGGAGAACCGGCCCGCCGACTGGAAGCAGCAGATGAACCGCTGGGATCGCTTCCACTACGTCCGGGTCGCCGTCATCATCGCCGCTTTCGCCCTGCTGGTAGCCGCGGCCTGACCGCCGAGGCCCGCAGCCACCGTGGCCTGACCGCCGAGGCCCGCGGCCACCGTGGCTTGACGGCCGGGCCCGCGGCCACCGTTGTTGACCGCCGAGCCGTGGCGGTCACGACGACCGCAGAGGCGTGCCGGGGCCCGCAGCGGATCACATCCGGGTGCGGGCCCCGGTGCGGGTCCGGGAGCGGGTCAGCGCCAGTCCGGCGAGCAGAACGGCGATCAGCCCGAACGCCACGCCCGCGTAACCACCGACCACGCCGTTGCCGGTGCCCGGCCCGCCGTCGGCGGTGGCCAGCACCCAGACCCCGGCGACCGCACCGAGGAGACCCGCACCGAGGGCGGCCACAGCCCTGCGCGGATTGCCGCCGGTGGGCCGGAGAAGTGCCAGGCCGCCCAGGACGGCACCGGCCAGGGCGACGATGGCCGACGCGGTGGCGACCGCGCGATCCGAGGTCATGGTGGACGCGCCGACAGCGGATTCGGCGAAATAGCGCAGGTCGAGCATGGTGTTCCCCTCGCAGGCCGGAATGTGGACCGCACCCATCCTGGCCCCTGGGCGTACCCCGGGGCATCGTGCCGGCGTGGTCTCTTCCCGCTGCCGCCACGGTGGACGCCGGGTACCGCCCGCGCGGTAGCCGGGTGCTGAACCTGCCGTGGGTGCGGTAGACGTCGCGCGCCCCCGGAAGCACTGCCTCCGGGGGCGCGGGAGAGAGACGTCAGGCTGCCGGTTCGATCCAGATGTTGCGGTACTGGACCTTGTTGCCGTGATCCTGCAGGCGGATGGCGCCGGTGGACGGGCCCTCGGGGATGTTGCCGCCGGTGCCGTTCGGGATCTCGACGTTGCTGTGCACCGTGCGGCCGTTCCAGACGACCGTGATGCGGGCGTTCTCGGTCTTGACACCGTCAGCGCCGTAGCGGGCCGCGCGGTACGTGATGTCGTAGGTCTGCCACGTCTCGGGTGCGGTGGCGGCGTTCACGTCCGGCGCCTTGACCGTGTAGATCGCGCCGGCCTCGTTGTTGGCCAGGGTGGTGTCCCCGAACGAGTCGAGGATCTGCAGCTCGTAGCGTTCCTGCTGGTAGACACCGCTGTTGCCGCGGTTCTGGCCGGTCACGTCCGGTGGCAGCAGCGGGACCTTGAACTCGACGTGCAGCTTGTAGTCGCCGTACGCGTCCTTGGTGCGCAGATCGCCGCAGCAGACCTCGGCGGCACCGCCCACCAGCGGCCACTGCGGGCGGCGGCCGTCGGTGTGCTGCCAGTTGTCCAGGTTCTTGCCGTCGAAGAGCGTCACGCGCTTGCCGGCTTCGCGAACACTGATTAGGTCGAGGTTGACGTGGCCGGTGTCGAGGGCGTCGACGCGGTACGTGATGGTGTTGGCGCCCTTGCGCAGGCTGACCTTCTCGGTGGCGGTGGCCCACTCCTCCCAGGTCACCGTGGTCGGCAGCGACACCTGCCTGATCTTGCGGTTGTTGACGTGCAGGCTGACCGTCTTGGTGCCGCTGAACGGGTTCGGGCCGTTGGAGTAGCGCAGCCCGACGGCGTAGTCACCGCTCTTGTCCACGTTGACGTGCATGGTGGTGGACGCGTTGAGCTCGCCGAAACCGGCGGCGAAGCCGATGCCGGAGTAGCCACGGTGGTCGGTCGCGAGCCCCGCGGCGCCCTCCCGGTTGCCCTCCTCGGCCTCGTAGAACACCTGCTGCGGCTGCTTGCCGGGCAGCTCGTTCATCGTGTACCAGGCCTCGGTGCTCCACAGCGTCTCGCCGTCCCGCGAGGCGAACGGGCGCGGGGAGCGCAGGTGCACCACCCGGTCGGGGCGCAGGCCGGGCACGGTCAGGGTGACGGTCCTGCGGTCGGACGAGACCTTCGCGGCGGTCACCGTCAGGGTCTCGGTGTCGACCTCGGGTCCGCCGTACTGCGCGGTCGGGGCGTAGCGCCACTGCTCCAGCTGGTACGCGGTGGGCAGCTTCGCCACGGTCGCGTCGGACAGCGGCTCGGTGTACTCGATCTTGAAGCCCTCGGGGGAGGCCTTCATGGTCTTCATGTCGAACACGCTCGTGCCGTTGGGGGTGAGCTTCTGCAGGCCGAACCGCAGCTTGCCCTCCTGGCCCCAGTTGCCGTCGGCACCGAGCCCGCCGACATAGATCGCTCCGTCCGGGCCGATCGACACGCGGTTGATGCCGGCCTCCAGACCCTGCGTGTGCCGGAACACGGCGCCCTGCTCGACGCCGTCGACCGTCTCCAGCGCCGCGCGCTGCAGGCCACCGTAGGTGACGTCACCGATCAGGAACTGATTGCGGTACGGACCGGAGTCCAGCAGCACCGGCGTGCTGGGGGAGTTGCCGATCTGGTTCTGCGGCAGCCACAGCACCGGCCGGGTCACCGGCTGCGCGTCGAACGTACCGTCGGGGTTGGTGTAGTGGTTGTAGAAGGCGTTTTCCTCGATCTTGATGAGTTTCGAGGAGGGTAGCCAGCCACCCTGGTTGTCGGTCACGTAGATCGAGTTGCCCGGCCCCCAGCCGATGCCGTTCGGGGTCCGCAGACCGCCCGCGACCGTGGTGACCTTGCCGCTCTTACGGTTGACCATGATGTGCGTGCCGCGCCCGCCGACCGGTTGCGGGTCGGTGGTCGCACCGCCGTAGTTGATCGACACCGACAGGTTGAGGTAGAAGTTGCCGTTGCGGTAGAGCAGGCCGAACGCGAACTCGTGGAAGTTGCCGCCGAACGGCCAGACCGCCACCGTGCGGCGGGTGTCGAGCACCTGGTCGCCGTCGGTGTCGCGCAGCTCGGTCAACTCGTGCTTCTGTGACACGTAGACCATGCCGTCGACCACGGCCACGCCCATCGGCTCCTTGAGCCCGGAGGCGATCTCCTTGTACCTGACGCTGCCCGGCCCGGTCTTACCGGTCACGTTCTCGACCAGGTAGACCTTGCCGTCGACCTTGTCGGTGGTGCCCCAGGTGGTGATGACCATCTTCTTGTCGGGCCGCCACGCGATCCCGGTGACCTGTGGCTCGAAGCCCGGCGGGCGCAGGTCGGTGAGGGTGTAACCGGGGTTGACCGTGGTCAGCGGGAGTCCGTCGCCCGGGGTGTCGGTGCCGGACACGCATTCCTTGCGGCCCGGCGCGGTCACTCGGACCACGCCCGCGTCGGTGCTCAGCGCGCTCGCCGGCACGGTGACGAATTCGCCGGAGCCCGGCGTCTTCCAGGCCAGTCGCAGTTCCTGGCCGCCGTCGCGGTCGAAGTGCTCGACGCGCAGCGGGTGCAGGCCCGCGGCCAGCTCGACGGCGCCTTCCTTCGGGTCGGCGCCGTGCAGCCCGTCGTGGTCGATGACCAGCTTGTCGCCGATGAACAGCTTCGAGCCGTCGTCACTGATCAGCCGGAACGTGTAGGAGCCGGCCGCCGTCGTGGTGAGGTTGGCGATGGCGTGGGTGACGTAGTTGGACTGCAGGCCGAACTGCTCGTCGGTCGACCAGTCGATGGTGGACATCAGCTTGTCCACGTTGGGCGTCTGCCCGGGTTTGAGCTCGCAGATCCGGCTGAGCGGCACCCCGATGTCGTACGTCCGGAGGGTCACCCCCGGCTCCTGCGGCGGCGGAGGTTCGGCGGCGTACGCCGGTGGTGGTGCCGCGGCGACGGCGAGGGTGGTTATCAGCGAAGCGACCACGGACAGACTTCTCATCTGCGCTCCCGGTTACGGGTGTGATTCAAGGTTGTGAACATCCTGGAGCAGTTTGATCGACACGTCCATATCTTTCGGCAGTCGAACGCGAAACTTCTTTATGGAGTGGACAAAAGTCCCCGGCTCGGCTTGGGGCTGAGCCGGTTTCTCACCGCGCCGGTGCGGGTACGCGTCTGCAGGCGTCGCTGCCGGAACGGGATGGCGGACGCAGACCCTCACGGAGTGTCCGTGAGTTCGCGGGGGAGTGACTGTGCCTGGACGCATCGAGGACTACGCCGTCATCGGGGACCTGCAGACGGCGGCGCTGGTGGGCCGGGACGGCTCGATCGACTGGCTCTGCCTGCCGCGTTTCGACTCGCCGGCCTGTTTCGCCGCATTGCTGCATGACGAGTCGGCGGGCCGTTGGCAGATCGCACCCGCGGCCGGCGGTGCCGCGACCCGGCGCCGGTACCGCGACGACACCCTGATCCTGGAGACGGAGTGGGACACTCCCGAAGGTTCGGTCCGGGTCGTGGACTACATGCCGCCGCGGGGTAAAGCGGCCGACATCGTACGCACGGTCGAAGGCCTGTCCGGGACGGTGCCGATGCGCATGGACCTCATCCTGCGATTCGACTACGGCAGGGTCGTGCCCTGGGTGCGCCGGCACGGCCCGGACCTCGGTGCTGTCGCCGGGCCGGACGCCGTCTGGCTGCGCACCGACATCCCCGTGCACGGGGAGAACCGGTCCACGGTCGCCGAGTTCGACGTCCACGCGGGGGAGCGGATCCCGTTCGTGCTGACCTACCAGCTGTCGCATCTGCCCCGCCCGCAGCCCGTCGACCCGCAGCGGGCGCTTGCCGACACCGAGCGCTTCTGGCGGGACTGGATCGGCCGGTGCGATTACGACGGGCGGTGGCCGGAGGCCGTACGGCGGTCGCTGTTGACGCTGAAAGCACTGACCTACGCGCCGACCGGCGGGATCCTTGCCGCCGCGACGACGTCGCTGCCGGAGCAGTGGGGTGGCCCCCGCAACTGGGACTACCGGTACTGCTGGCTGCGCGACGCGACCTTCACGCTGCAGGCGCTGCTCGGCACCGGCTACGTCGCCGAGGCCAAGGCCTGGCGCGAGTGGCTGCTGCGGGCCGTTGCCGGAGATCCTGCCGACCTGCAGATCATGTACGGACTCGACGGCACCCGCCGGCTGCCGGAGTACGAGCTGGACTGGCTGCGCGGATACGAGGGAGCCAGCCCGGTACGGGTGGGCAACGGCGCCGCCGATCAGCTTCAGCTCGATGTCTGGGGCGAGGTTCTGGAGAGCCTGCATCTGGCCCGGGAATCCGGCATCGCCTCCTCCGACACCGCGTGGGACCTGCAACGCGCTCTGCTGGAACACCTCGAGGGCAACTGGCGGGAGCCGGACAACAGCCTCTGGGAGGTGCGTGGCCCGCGCCGGCACTTCGTTCATTCGAAGGTGCTGGCCTGGACCGGCTTCGACCGCGCGGTACGCACTGTCGAGGAGCACGGGCTCAGCGGCCCGGCTGGCAGGTGGCGCACCATCCGCGACGAGATTCACGCCGAGGTCTGCGCCAAGGGCTTCGACGCCGACCGCAACACCTTCACGCAGTCGTACGGCTCTCGCGGCTTGGATGCCGCTCTGCTGCTCATTCCGCGCGTCGGGTTCCTGCCGGCCACCGACCCGCGCGTGATCGGCACGGTCGAAGCCGTGCAGCGAGAACTCTGCCAGGACGGATTCGTGCTGCGTTACCGCCCGGAGACCGAGGGCGTCGACGGGCTGCCCGGCACCGAGGGGGCGTTCCTGGCCTGTACCTTCTGGCTGGTCGACGCCCTGCACGACATCGGCCGGCGCGCCGAGGCCGAGCGGCTGTTCGAGCAACTGCTGGCGTTGCGCAACGACGTCGGCCTGCTCGCCGAGGAGTACGACCCGGCGACCGGACGCCATATGGGCAACACCCCGCAGGCCTTCAGCCTCGTCGGACTGGTCAACTCCGCCCGCCTGCTCAGTGGCACGACCACCCGTACGGGCGCCGACACGGACCGGCAGCACACCCGGCGATCCTGACTGCCGGGCATCGAAGTTGGACATGAGAAAGCTTGGCGTAAATTCTGTTGACTCCAGCGCCATCGGTGTAAAGTCACGCGGAGCCCGGAAGGCGTCTCCATCAACTCCGCCCCCACGATGCCGCGGACGCCTTCCGGGCTCCTCGGCGGCTCGAGGAGCGCTCGGTTGCGACTACCGGTGCGCGTTTCTGATGCCGGGTGCGGCCGGTTTCGTAGAGACCTTCCGGCCGATCGTGCTCGCGCGGATCTCCAGGTGGTGGGGTACCAGGTGCTTCACCGGAGGTGGCCCGTCGCCGGGGGTGAGCCGTCCGGCCAGGCAGTGCAGCGCTGCCTGCGCGATCGCCGGCTTGTCGGGTGACACGGTGGTCAGCGGCGGGTTGGCGTAACGGCCGTCCTCCACGTCGTCGAATCCGGCTATCGCCAGGTCCGCCGGAACCTGTAGTCCGTGCTGGGTGGCGACGTGCATGGCGCCGAGAGCCAGCTGGTCGCTGAAACCGAACACGGCGTCGACCTCGATGCCGGTGTCGAGCAGCCGGCGCATGGCCGCGGCGCCGTCGGCGCGGTGGAGGTGGTTCACCGGCACCTCGAGGGCCGGGTCGTGGGGCAGGCCGGCCTCGTCCAGCGCCTGGCGGTAACCCGACAGGCGCCTGGCCGCGGTGCCGTTGAGCAGGTGCGGTTGAGGCCCGACGGCCGCTATCCGGGTGCACCCGGTCTCGATCAGGTGCCGGGTCAGCTCACGGGCCGCGGTGACGTTGTCGATGACGACGTGGTCGAGCAGGCCGTCGGCGTCCTGCTCGCCGAGCAGTACGAGCGGGGCGGCGCCGGGGCGGCGGCGCAGGTCGGCCGGGGAGAGGGCCCAGGGGCTCATCACCAGGCCGTCGACGGCCTGTCCACCCGCCCCGTCGAGCAGATCGCGCTCCCGGCGGGCGTCCCCGCCGGTCTGCTGCACGAGCAGCGTCCAGCCGCGTTTCTCGGCCTCGTCGGCGAGGTGACCGGCGAGCTCTCCGAAATACGGCGAGGCGATCTCGGGGATGACCAGCGCGATGAGCCCGGACCGTCCGCCGCGCAGGTGCCGGGCTGCGGCGTTGGGGCGGTAGCCCAGCTCGTCCAGAGCGCGCTGGACCCGTTCCCGGGTGGCCGGCGCCACGAGGGCGAAACCGGACACGACGTTGGACACCGTACGCACGGACACGCCGGCGTGCTCGGCGACCTGTCGGAGGGTGGCGGACACGCGTCGATCCTACCGACCACTTGCAACGTTGCATGCCACGTTGCAACATGGCCTGCATGACGACTGCAGTGGATCCGGAAGCCGGGGCCAGGGCCCGGGAAGCCATCTACGCCGAGGGCATCACCGCCCTGCGCGGCGCGTTCAGCGTCGAGTGGGTCGATCGCATGCGAGCCGACATCGAGACCGCTTTCACCGATGCCCGGCAGCGGCCGGGCGGCGCCGTGGGGCGCGGGCCGAACCGCTGGTACGTCGAGATCCATCCGGAGCAGATGAGCGGCTTCGTCGACCTGGTCACCCACCCCTGGGTGATGGCCGTGTGCACCGCCGTGCTGGGTGCCGACTACCGGATCGTGGAGCTGGGCTTCGACATCCCGTTCGCCGGCGCCGTGAACCAGCCGTGGCACCGCGACTTCCCGATGCCGGAGGTGACCCGGCGGGAGGGCCGGCTCGACTCGCTCGCCTTCAACCTGACCGGGGTCGACACGACCGACGAGATGGGACCGTTCGAGATCGCGCCGGGCACCCAGTTCGACGACGAGCCGGACTTCGAGCACGGCATGTTCCCGCCCCGCGCCCGCTACGGCCGTTACGAGCAGCTGGCCGTCCGCAAGTATCCGCAGCGCGGGGACATCTCCGCCCGCTCGGCGCTGACCATCCACCGCGGAACCGTGAACCGCTCCGAGGTCTCGCGTCCGGTGCTGGTGCTCGGCGTCGACGCTGCCGGCGGCACCAACAGCGACAAGCACGACCTGGCGGTGACCGGGGAGTTCTGGGCCACCCTGCCGGCCGCCGTACGAGACCACCTGAGCTGCCCGATCGTCGACCGTCTCACCCCGATCACCCAGAAGCACACCATCGAAGGCCTGGTGATGGGCGACGCCTGAGCCGGTCGGCGCGGTGGCCGTTCGTTGCCCGGCATGCCCCGGTACGCATCCCTCAACGGCCTCCGGGCCGCCCGGTATCGTTTCGCTGAGCCGGCGGAGGGGAGCTTGCGGTGCCACCTGGACTGAAGGATGTGGCGGAGCGGGCGGGCGTGTCGATCAAGACGGTCTCCAACGTTGTAAACGGCTACGTCCACGTGTCGCCGGAGACCCGGGCGCGGGTGCAGGCGGCGATCGGCGAACTGGGATACCGGCCCAACGTCGCCGCCCGCCAGCTGCGCGGCGGCCGGTCGGGCGTCATCGCGCTGGCCCTGCCCGACCTGCAGTCGGCCTACTTCGCCGAGCTCGCCGGCTTCATCATCCAGGCGGCCGAGAAGCGGCACTGGACCGTGCTGATCGACCAGACGGGCGGGGTGGCGGAGCGGGAGCGCGGGCTGCTGGCCCGGTTGCGGCGCCACCTGATCGACGGGTTGATCTTCAGCCCGCTCGCGCTGGCCGGTCAGGAACTGGCGGCCGACGCGACCGGCGTGCCGATGGTGCTGCTGGGGGAGCGGGTCTGGCACGGGCCGGCCGATCATGTCGCGATCGACAACATGGCAGCCGCCGCCGACGCCACCCGGCACCTGTGTGAGCTGGGCCGGCGCCGGATCGCCGCCATCGGGGCCCAGGAGGGGCCGGTCGCGGCGAGCGCCCAGCAACGCCTCGCCGGCTACCGGATCGCCCTGGAGCAGGCTCAGCGGCCCTGGCTTCCCGGGCTGGTCGCTGCTGTCGAGGAGTTCCGCCGGGCCGACGGGGCCGCGGCCATGGCCCGCCTGCTGGACTCCGGCGACCCGCCGGACGCGGTGTTCTGCTTCAACGACCTGCTGGCCATCGGAGCGATCCGCACGCTGCTCGACCGCGGGTACGCGGTTCCCGGCGACGTCGCGGTGATCGGTTTCGACGACATCGAGGACGGGCGGTTCAGTACGCCGACCCTCAGCACGGTGTCGCCGGGCACCGACCGGATCGCCACGCGCGCGGTGGAGCTGCTCGCCGAACGCCTCGGCGACGACGCGGCCGGAGCGCCGTCACCGCGCGAGGTCCGGGTGGGCCACCGGCTGGTCCTGCGGGAGAGCACCCTCGGCCGGCTGGCGGCCCGGCACCGCTGAACCCTCGCCGCCCGGGCACGCCGGCCCGGCGGCCGTCCACCGTAAATCACGCCTGCGTAACGCCGCTGCTACGGGCTCTTTACAACGTTGGTTACAACGTTGTACAACGGTGCTGTCCGTCACACACAACCGGGGAGCTCACCAGTGGAAGCTGCACATCTGTCCGCCGATCCGGCGTTCGCGATCGCGCCCGTCGATCGCCGGCTCTTCGGCTCCTTCGTGGAACACATGGGCAGATGCGTCTACACCGGAATCTTCGAACCCGGGCACCCGGCCGCCGACGAGGACGGCCTGCGATCCGACGTCCTCGCACTGACCAGGGAACTGGGGGTCAGCCTGGTCCGCTATCCCGGCGGCAATTTTGTCTCCGGCTACCGCTGGGAGGACGGCGTCGGCCCGGCCGGCGAGCGGCCCCGCCGGCTCGACCTGGCCTGGCGCACGATCGAGACGAACGCGTTCGGCCTCAACGAGTTCATGCGCTGGGCCGGCCGCGCGCAGGTCGAGTCCATGATGGCGGTGAACCTGGGCACCCGCGGAGTCATCGAGGCAGCCGAACTCGTCGAGTACTGCAACCTGCCCGGCGGCACCGCCCTGGCCGACCTGCGCCGCAAACACGGCGTGGCCCAGCCGCACGACATCCGGCTCTGGTGCCTCGGCAACGAGATGGACGGGCCGTGGCAGACCGGCAACATGACGGCGTACGAGTACGGCCGGCTCGCCGCCCGCGCCGGGCACGCCATGCGCAAGGTCGACCCGACGATCGAACTCGTCGCCTGCGGAAGCTCCAACTCCGGCATGCCGACCTTCGGCTCATGGGAGGCCACCGTCCTGGAGCAGGCCTACGACCACGTCGACTACCTGTCGCTGCACCAGTACTACGATCCCGAGAAGGTGGACCCGGCGAGCTTCCGGGCCAGCGCCGTCGACCTCGACGAGTTCATCGGCTCGGTGATCGCCACCGCTGACCACGTGCGCGCCAAACTACGGCGCACCAAGCGGATCAAGCTGGCCCTCGACGAGTGGAACGTGTGGTACCAGTCCCGGTTCACCGAGCCGGAGGACCGCCCCATCGCCGAGGAGCCGTTCCGGCTGATCGAGGACGACTACACGGTCACCGACGCGATGGTGGTCGGCAATCTGCTGATCAGCATGCTGCGTCACGCCGACCGGCTCACCGTCGGCTGCCAGGCCCAGCTCGCCAACATCATCGCCCCGATCCGCACCGAACCCGGGGGCCCCGCCTGGCGGCAGACGATCTTCCACCCGTTCGCGCTGACCGCGGCTCTGGCCCGCGGCACGGTCCTGCGCACCGCGGTCACCGGGCCGATGATGAGCACCGGCCGGTTCGGTGCGGTACCCAGCGTCGACTCGGTGGCGGTGCACGACCCCGGGCGCGGCGAACTGGTGCTGTTCGTCGTCAATCGCGGCGATCACCCCGTACCGCTGAATCTTGATCTCCGGGCTTTCGGGAACCCGGAGGTGACCGAACACCTCGTCCTCGCCGATGCCGACCCGCAGGCCCGCAACAGCGTCGCCGAGCCGGAGCGGGTCGTCCCGCGCCGTGCCCCGCAGCCGGTTCTCGACGGCGGCCGGACCACCGTACTGCTCCCGCCGATCTCCTGGCACGCGCTGCGCTGCACCGTCCCGGCAGCGTCCTGAAACACCCTCCCGCACCGTCCCGCTCGCATCCGCCCCCGCTCAAAGAGGAGTTTCGCGATGAACATCCACCCCGCCCCGCTGAACCGGCGCAGGCTTCTCGGTCTGGGTCTCGGCGCCGGAGGCGCCGCCCTGCTGGCCGCCTGCGGTGACAGCGGCCCCAGTGACAAGGTCACCGGAGCCGGCCGCAACGCCGGACCCGCCGCCACCAGCTACACCGGGCCGAATGTCACCCTCGCGTTCTGGAACGGCTTCACCGGCGGCGACGGACCGTTCATGAAGAAGCTGATCGACCAGTTCAACGCCGAGAACCCGAACATCAAGGTCACGATGAACGTGTACCAGTGGGTGGACTACTACCAGAAGGTCCCCGCCGCCGTCGCCACCGGCAACGGGCCGGACCTGGGCATCATGCACGTGGATCACGTCGCCACCAACGCCGCCCGCGGCGTCATCCTGCCCCTGGAGGATCTCGCCAAGACCCTCGGGCTCACCGAGAGCAGCTTCTCGCCGCCGGTATGGCGGGCCGGCGTCTACCGTGACACCCGGTACGCCATCCCGCTGGACGTGCACCCCCTGGGCATGTTCTACAACAAGACCGTGCTGGAGAAGGCCGGACTGGACCCGGCCGCCCCGCCGCTGACCGCGGACACCTACCTGAGCGCCCTCGAGCAGCTGAAGTCCAAGGGCGTCCAGGGGCACTGGGCGACCCCGTTCCCGTTCACCGGCCAGATGCAGTTCTCGTCGCTGCTGTGGCAGTACGGCGGTCAGCTGTTCGACGAGCAGGGCACCAAGCCGCTGTTCGCCGAACAGCCCGGTGTCCAGGCACTGACCTGGCTCACCGACCTGGTCAAGAACGGGCACAGCCCGAAGAACGTGGCACAGGACGCCGACGTGGTGGCGTTGCGCAACGGCAAGAACGCCTTCAACTGGAACGGCATCTGGACGATCAACACGCTGCGCGAGGACAAGGCGCTGCAGTGGGGGGTCGCGCCGCTGCCGCAGATCGGCTCGCAGAAGGCGGCGTGGGCCGGCTCGCACCAGTTCGTACAGTTCAAGCAGAAGCAGGCCGACGAGAACAAGCTGGCCGCCGGCAAGGTGTTCATCAACTGGATCAGCCAGCACTCCATCGAGTGGGCCAAGGCCGGTCAGGTGCCCGCCCGTAAGGACATCCGCGACAGCGCCGACTTCACCGCGCTGACCGAGCAGGCGGCGATCGGCACGCAGATCGACTACCTCCAGTTCCTGCCGGCCACCCCCGGTATCAGCGACGCCATGGCGACCGTCGACACCGCCGTCAACGAGGCGATCCTGCTGCGCAAGGAACCGGCCAAGGCGCTTGCCGACGCGGCCGGCAAGGCGAGCTCGATCCTGGAGAGCAACCGCAAGAAGTACGGCGCCTGACGCGATGACCCAGAAGAGCGTCGCCACCGTGGGGCGCACCGGACCGGCTGCCGCGGCGGCCGGTTCCGGCCCCGCCCCCCACCGTCCGGTCCGCCGTATCGGGGTCGCCACCCCGTACCTCTTCCTGGCCCCCTACATCCTTCTGTTCGCCACCTTCGTGCTGGCCCCGGCCGGGTACGGGCTGTGGGTCAGCCTGCACGACTGGGACTACCTGCTGCCCGGCAAGCCGTTCGTCGGGCTCGCCAACTACGAGGCACTCCTGGACCGGGGCTCCGCGGTCTACGAGGAGTTCTGGCAGAGCATGCGCGCCACCGGCACGTTCACCGTCGCCAGCGTGCCGCTGCTGGTGACGGTGCCGCTCGCGCTGGCGCTGGTGCTCAACCGCTCGTTTCCCGGCCGTACCTTCTTCCGCGCGGTCTACTTCGCCCCGTACGTGCTGGGCGTCGCCGTGATCGGCGTGCTCTGGCGATTCCTGCTCGACCCGAACCTGGGCGCGGTCAACGCCCTGCTCGAGGCGGTCGGCCTGCCCGGGGCCACCCCGTGGACCACGGGGCTCCCGTGGGCGTGGATCTCCCTGGTCGCCGTCACCGTGTGGTGGACGATCGGCTTCAACGCCGTCATCTACCTGGCCGGGCTGCAGGACATCCCGCGTGAGCTGTACGAGGCGGCACGGATCGACGGCGGCGGCCGGTGGGCGGAGTTCCGCCACATCACGCTGCCGGGCCTGCGCCCGGTACTCGTCTTCATCGTGATCAACACGATGCTCGCCTCGAGCAACATGTTCGGCCAGTCGCTGCTGATCACCCAGGGCGCGCCGGGCAACGAGACCCGCACGGCGATCATGTACATCGCGCAGAAGGGCCTGCGCGAGTACAACATGGGCACCGCCGCGGCGATGAGCTACGTGCTGACCCTCGCCCTGCTGCTGGTCAGCGTGATCACCTTCCGGCTGTTCCGGGACAGGGAGTCATCATGAAGCGGGTACGCGGTATCGCCTGGTACACGATGCTGATCGGGATGAGCCTGGTCTTCATCGCACCGCTGGTGTGGATGCTGATCACCTCGTTCAAGACGGTGGGCGAGGCGACGCAGGTCCCACCCACCCTGCTGCCGCAGGAGCCGACCACCCGGGCGTACGAGAATCTGTTCGCCGGCAACTCGCAGACTCCCGTGCTGCGCTGGTTCCTCAACAGTCTGCTCGCTGCCACCGCCCAGGCCGTGCTGATCCTGGTGGTGGCCTCGATGGCCGCCTACGCGCTGGCCCGGCTGGAGTTCCGTGGCAAGAGAATCATCTTCGCGATGATCATCGCCACGCTGTTCGTGCCGGTCTTCACGCTGATCATCCCGAACTTTTTGATTGTCGACCGGCTCGGCTGGCTGGACACCCTGTGGGCGCTGATCGTGCCCGGCGCGGCCGGTGCGTTCGGTGTGTTCTTCCTCCGGCAGTTCTTCCTCGGACTGCCCCGAGAGCTGGAGGAGGCCGCGCAGCTGGAAGGCGCCAACACCTGGCAGATCTTCATCAAGGTGATCCTGCCGCTGTCCAAACCGGCGCTGGCGACGCTTGCGGTGATCAGCTTCCTCGGCAACTGGAACGACTTCATCTGGCCGATCTACGTCCTGTTCAGTCCCGAGCAGTTCACCCTGCCGCCCGGCCTGGGCATCCTGCAGGGCGCCTACGACATCGACTATCCGATCATCATGGGCGGCGCGGCACTCGCCAGCGTCCCGGTGCTGATCCTGTTCCTGATCACCCAGCGTTACGTCATCGAGGGCGTCTCGCGTTCCGGTCTCAAAGGATGACCCGGTGCGCCCGCTGATCCTGCTGGTGCCGCTGCTCGCGCTCACCGCCTGCACCGGCACCACCGCCGGCCCGAGTCCGTCGCAAGGAGCCACCATGGCCGCCACCTTCACCAATCCCGTGTACGCGGAGAACTTCCCCGACCCGGGAGTGATCCACGCCGGCGGGACCTGGTACGCCTACGGCACCAACAACGCCACGCAGAACGTGCCGTTGCTGACGTCGCCCGACCTCGTACGGTGGACCGCCGGCGGTGACGTGCTGCCGCAGCTCGGCCGGTGGGCGGTCGAGGGCCACACCTGGGCGCCCGAGGTCGTCCGCACCGCCACCGGCCGGTACGTGCTGTACTACACCGCACGCTGGGCCGGCGGTGACCGCCAGTGCATCGGCGCCGCGGTCGCCGACGCACCGGACGGGCCCTTCACCGACGCGTCGCCCGAGCCGCTGATCTGCCAGGACGACGAGGGCGGGTCGATCGACGCCAGCCCGTACCTGCACACCGACGGTCAGCTCTACCTGTACTGGAAGAACGACGGCAATCACATCGGCAGACCGACTCACCTGTACGGACAGCGCCTCACTCCGGACGGCCTGGCCCTCACCGGTGAGCGGGTGCGGCTGCTGACCAACGACAAGCCGTGGCAGGCGCACGTCATCGAGGCGCCGCAGATGGTCCGCCACGACGACCGCCTGTTCCTGTTCTACTCGGCCAACGCCTTCGACACCGACGCCTATGCCGTCGGCTACGCCACGTGTGCGACGCCGTTGGGGCCGTGCACCGACGCAGCGGAGAACCCGATCCTCAAGTCGTCGGCGGGTGCCGCCGGCCCGGGCCACAGCTACCTGGTCACCGGTGCTGACGGCACCACCTGGTTGCTGTATCACGCCTGGTCGCCGGACGCGATCGGCAGCACCGTCCCGGGCCGGCAGCTGTGGCTCGACCGCGTCGACTGGGTGGACGACGGCCCGGTCGTGCGCGGCCCCACGACGGCGGCCCAGCCGCTTCCCGGCTGACGCCTCCCGTTCCGGCCTGCCGGCGACGCGTGCCCGCTGCCGTCCGCCGGCAGGCCGGTGACAGCAGCGGACACGCGCCAGGGGGGCCGGTCCGGTTACCCGAGCGGCTCGATCCGGATGTTGCGGTAGCGCACGTTCGCGCCCGCGTCGCCGTGATCCTGCAGGCGGATCGGTCCGGGCGTGGCACCCTCGGCCGCGCCGCCGCCGGTGGAACCGTCGATCGCCACGTTGTTGTGGACGGTGGTGCCGTTCCAGACGACGGTCACCCGGGCGTTCTCGGTCTTGGCGCCGGAGCTGTTGAAACGCGCCGCCCGGAACGTGATGTCGTACGTCTGCCAGGTCTCCGGCGCCCGCGCGACATTGCTGTCGGGCGCCTTCTTCAGGTAGATGCTCCCGGCCTCGTCGTTGGCGAGCGTCGTGTCGCCGAACGAGTCCAGGACCTGAAGCTCGTAGCGGTCCTGCAGGTAGATGCCACTGTTGCCGCGCTGCTGACCGGTCACGTTCGACGGCAGCGCCGGCTGCAGGTACTCGACGTGCAGCTTGAAGTCGGTGAAGGTCTGCCGGGTGCGGATGTCACCGCCGAGGACCTCCATCGACCCGCCGGACAGCGGCCAGGTCGCCGCGGTGCCGTCGGTCTTCTGCCAGGCCTGCAGGTCGTCGCCGTCGAACAGCACCACCGCGCCGGAGCCACCGCCCAGCACCCAGTGCTGGCTGGCGGCGCCCACGTACTCCCAGATGTGGATCTGGGTGCCGTCGGCGGTGCTGCCGTTGAGGACGTCCAGCACCTTGCCGGACTGCGGGTTCAGGATCGAGCCGTTGGACTGCGGCTGCCAGATCTGGGCCGCGGAACTGTTGCAGGTCCACAGCTGCACCTTGGTGCCGTTGGCCGTGCCGCCGTTGTCGATGTCCAGGCACTTCCCGAGGGCGCGGAACGAGGTGCCGACCCGGCTCCACTTCTGGGCGTTGCTGTTGTTGCACGTATAAAGCTGGATCTTGGTGCCGTCGGCGGTGGCGCTGTTGTTGATGTCCAGGCACTTGCCGCTGGTGCCGGTGATCGGCCCGGCGCCGCCGCTGATCGTGATGGCGTCCAGGTTGACGTTCCCGTCGTCGCCGGCGTCGTAGCGGTAGGCGATGGTGTTGGCCCCGGCGCTGAGCGGGATGCTCTCGGTCTTGGTGGTCCAGTTCGCCCAGGCACCGGTGTCGGCGAGGCTGGTCTGTCCCACCTTGGCGCCGTTGGCGTACACGCTGATCTTCTTGGTGCCGGTGAACGGGTTCGGGCCGTTGGCGTAGCGCAGCGCCACGTCGTAGGTGCCCGCTGAGGCAACGTTGACGGTGAACGTCGTGGTCGCGCCCTGGGTGCCGTAACCCGCCACGAAGCCGCTGCCGGTGTATCCGGCGTGCTCGGTGGCCACGCCCGCGCCACCGGCCAGGCCGGCGTCCTCCGCCTGGTACGTGTTGCCGCCCGGCGGCGGGCCGCTGGTCAGGGAGTTCAGGGTGTACCAGGCCTCGGTGCTCCAGAGCGACTCACCGGTGCTCGCCGAGAACGGGCGCGGCGAACGGACGTACACCACGTGCCCGGCCTTGAGACCGTCGATGGTGAGGGTGACCTTCTTGCGGTCGGCGGACAGGGTCGCCGAGGTGACGTTCAGCGCCTTCTCGTCGATCTTGGGGCCGCCGTAGGCCGCGGTGGGCTGGTAGCGCCACTGCTTCACCTGGTATCGCGCCGCCAGTGCGTTGGCCGTCTCGGTGGACAGCGGCTTGGTGTACTCGAGTTCGAAGCCACCGTTCTTGGCGCGCATGGCCAGGATGTCGAACGTGGTGGTGCCCTTGGGGCTCAGTTTCTGCAGGCCGTAGCTCAGCTTGCCGGTCTGTCCCCAGTTGCCGCCGGCGCCGAGGCCACCGGCGTAGACCGCCCCGTCGGGTCCGATGCTGAGTTCCGACACGCCCGCCTCGAGGCCCTGGGTGAGCCGGAACAGGGCACCCTGGTACTCGCCGTTGATCTTCTCCAGGTAGGCGCGCTGAATGCCGCCGTAGGTGACGTCGCCGATCAGCAGCTGCCCGGCGAACACGCCTTCCTTGACCATCACCGGCGTGCTCGGTGAGTTGGCGATCTCGTTCTGCGGCATCCACAGCACCGGTGCGGTCACCGGCTTGGCGTCGAACGGGCCGGCCGGGGTCATGTAGTGGTTGAAGAACCGGTCCTGCTTGATGTGCAGCAGCTTCGACGAGGGCAGCCAGCCGCCCTGGTTGTCGGTGACGAACAGGCCGTTCTCCGGCCCCCAGCCGATGCCGTGCGGGGTGCGCAGGCCGCCGGCGACGTACGAGACCGCCCCGGTGTCCTTGTTGACCTTGACGGTCGTGCCGCGGTTCGGCGCGGGCTGCGGGTTCGTGGTGTTGCCGCCGAGGTTGATCGACACCGACAGGTTGAGGTAGAAGTTCGGTGCCTCGTACAGCAGGCCGAACGCGAATTCGTGGAAGTTCCCGCCGTACGGCCAGGTCGCGACGGTCTGGTACTGGTCGGTCACGCCGTCGCCGGTGGTGTCGACGAGCCGGGTGAGCCGTGCCTTCTCCGACACGTAGATCACGCCGTCGACGATCTTGAGGCCCATCGGTTCCTTGAGTCCGCCGGCGACCTTCTTGGTCGTCACGTTGCCGGGACTCGTGCTGCCGGTCGCGTTGCCGAGGATGTGGACCTCGCCGGCCGAGGATGTACCGGAGTCGTCGGCACCGCCCCAGGTGAGGACCGCGAGACGTCCGTCGGGGAACCAGTCCATGCCGGTGACCTTGGGCTGGAAGGTGGCGGGCCGCAGGTTGGTCAGGGTGTAGTCGGGGTGCACGCCGGTCAGCGGCAGGCCGTCACCGGGGGAGTCCCCGGCGCTCTCGCACTCCTTGCGGCCGGGCGCCGTCACCCGGACGACACCGGCGTCGGTGCTCAGCGCCGAGTTCGGCACCACGGTGAAGGCGGAGGCACCCGGGGCCCGCCATTCCAGGGTGAGCGCCTGCCCGCCACCACGCTCGAAGTAGTCGATGCGCAGCGGGTGGATGCCGGCGGCCAGGGTGATCGCGCCCTCCTTGGACGTCACCCCGTGCAGACCGTCGTGGTTGACCACCAGGGTGTCGGCGACGCTCAATCGGGAGCCGTCGTCGCTGGTCAGGCGGAACGTGTAGCTGCCCGCCGCCGGGACGGTGACGTTGCCGAGCACCTGCGCGACGAAGTTGTCCTCGATGCCGAAGTCACCGCCGGACCAGTTGACGGTCGGCATCAGCTTGTCGATGTTCGGCGTCTGGGCGGGTTTGAGGGTGCAGAGCTTGTCCAGGGGGGTCTGCACATCGAAGATCCGCAACGTCACGCCCGGCTCCTGCGGAGGGGGCGCGGCCTGGGCGGGTGGGGAGAAGAGAAGTCCGGTCGTGAATACGAGGCCGAGGATCATGAGCCGCTTGAGCATCCGTGCTCCTCAATGGAGGCGATGTGGCGCACGTCACCGTAGGGCTTCTTTCGTGTAACAGTCCAGATCTTCGGAGCCCGCTTTCAGAACTTTCATCGACACGCGCGAAAGTAGAGCCTTTTCATGGGTTTCTGTTGCCTACCGCTTGACAACATGCGTCTATGTGTCAACGCGGCGGCCGAAGCCCGAACACCCGTTGCGTCGCCCACCGCACGAACCGGGTACCGGCTCCGGCCCGGCGCAGCGGCGGGAAGGCTCCGGTGTCCATCGCCGGCACGAACACCTCACCGGACCGGCTGGCGTAGACGTAGATGGGGGAGGCCATCCGGGCCAGGGCCCGTCGCAGTCCACGCCGCGCCGGCAGGCGCAGGTCCGCGGTGATCGGCCCGGCGTCACCGTGCACCGCGGCCGGCCGGATGTCACGGCCGAACCAGTGCCGGGCCCGGCGCAGCATCGGGACCTCGTCCGGGTCGTCGACACCCATGTCGGCCAGCACCTGCCGGTCGACGCTGACCGGGTCCGGTCCGGCGTACAGCCGGTGCATCGTCACCGGCCGGTCGCATCCCATCACCCCGAACAGGCCCGTCGCCACCGGCCCCCACGCGTCGACGACCGCGAAGTCCGGCGGGCAGGCGTCGAGCAGCATCATGATCGCGCTCTCGTGGTCCAGCTCCCGGTCGGCGTAGACGGTCCGTTCGGTACGGGTGCCGGTACCGACCAGCGAATTCAGGCACAGATGCCCGCCCTGCCGGGGATCGGTCCGCAGCTTCGGCACGACGATGCGCACCTGGGCGTCCAGCCAGGTACCGCTCGCCGACGACTGGGAGATCCCCCGCTCGAACGTCAGCGGCCGCTGATCGGCGTGCACATCCACGATCCGGTACTCCGGTGCGTCGAACCCGAAGTATCCGGCCACCTCATGCACCGAGCGCCGTGCGTACACCCGCTCGTACACCGACGGTGCCTCCAGGACCGCCACGTCCGTCGCGCCGTGCTCCCGCACGTACCGGGCCAGCGCCCGGATCAGCGCGGGCGAGACGATGTTCGAACGGTCGGCACGCGAGTAACCCAGGATGAAGGCGGTACGGATGGCGACCGGCCCCGGCCGTGCCCGCACCATCGCGCCGAGACCGGCGTCGTCGAGCAGCCGGAACAATGTCGCGTCGGGCGCGGGATCCGCCGGCACGCCGGGGTGCTGCGCCACCCAGACCGGGCCGCCCGCCGCGGGCCGCGACCGCCCGGCGGAGCCGCCCCGGTGCTCGCCCGGCAGGAACCAGGTGCTCACCGCGGCCAGGCCGGCCGCGATCGTCTCGGCAGTCGTACCGGACACCAGCCCGCCGGTGGCGTCGAACGAGCGCGCCAGCAGTGCGAACATCTTGCGGTGCCGCTGTTCGTCGGCCCGGATCCGCTCGATCTGCCGCCGCTCCGCCGGATCCGTCGCCAGCTCGATGAGTCGCTCGTAGCACAGCTCGGCGCTGCGCTCCAGCGCCTCGTTGAGCGCGCAGTACCGTGCGAAGCTCTGGTACGAGATCTCCGCCGCCAGGTTCCGCGACACCTGCCCGCTCAGGCGACCGGCAAGCAGCACGGCCGTCGCCACCGGCCAGCCCAGCCGGGAACGGGTGAACCTGCGGTGGTGCCGGGTCGCCGACACCCAGCCGCCGACGGCGCCGACGAACTGGCGCGTGTAGATGCGTACCCGGTGCCGGCGGGCCGCCAGAAGCCGCCCGCGAATGTAGACGGTGTGCAGCTCCTCGTCCTTCCAGGCCCAGACGAGAGCATGCCGGACAAGCGCCCGGACCTCGGGCGGGACCGGTAGGTCCGCCACCCGCTCGGCGATGAATGCCTCGTCGTACGCCTTCGAGACGATCTGTTCCCGTTCCAGGGCCAGCAGCATCAGCCGCAGCCGTTCGAGAGCCGGATCACCGTCCGGGCGGGTCCGCCACGCCGCGAGCAGGCCTTCCGTCTCGGCGATGAGTCCGGCGCCCCACGCCGCGGCATCCTTCTCGATCATCCGGTGATTATCGGGGTGGGGCTACCGTTCCCGCGCGCCGCCGCCGATCAGCAACGTGGCGAGAGCGGCGGCTGCCACGATCGCCGCAGTTCGCAAGGAGACGCCCTCTCATCCATCGACGGCCGAGAGGTCCGGCCCACCGATCGGGTGGATGCGGTGGTACCCGTGTGAACTTCCTCGCCTGGCCGGTGTGGCCGGCATCGGGTTCGTCGCCATCCTCGTCGCGGCGAACCCCTTCCGACCGCGGCCGGATACCCCACTCCGTCACAGGCCGTGTCCGCCGACGAGATCGTCGCGACCCACGCCTCGGCTTCGGTATCCCTGCGGCTCGCCTCGGCCCTGCTGCCGGCAGCCTGGCTGCTGGCCACGATCTTCGCGGCCGGTGTCTCGCGCACTTCGGCCGGTACACGCGTGTCCGTACCGATGGATGGCTGTTGACCGGTCTTGCCGGTGTTCTCATGCAGTCGGTGGTCTTCACCGGCGTCACGCGCCGCTGGCATGCCGTCACCGGCCTGCTGGCCGCGCTCCTGTTGTTCAGCGCGGCGACTACCAGCCCGTACGGCGTCGGCGACGTCAATCCGCTGGCCCTGGCCGGCCTCGTGGGCTGGCTGCTCTGGCTGTGTGGATCCTGGCCTACAGCGTCATCCTGCTCCGCAGCGTCAGGGGTCCAGCAGCAGCAGGATCATGAGCTGGGCGATCAGTACCTTTAGGACCATCGCAACCGGGAAGACCAGCGAGTACGCGAGCGCGGGGAGTTCGTTGCCGGTCCGTTCCTCGGTGAACGTCAGCACCGCCGGATTCGTGTCGATGCCGGCCATCACGCCCATCAGCCAGGACAGTGGCATGCGCAGCAGTCTGCCGCCGGCGATGCACACCACGGTGGTGCCCGCCGCCACCAGCGCCCCGGCCCCGATTATCTTCCAGGCGTCGCCGTCGGAGAAGCCGCGTACCAGCGCGCCGCCCGACTTCAAGCCGACGCCGGCGAAGAACAACGCGACGCCGACCTGGCGAAGGACCAGGATCGTCGACCTCGGCTGATGCCAGGTGATCGGGCCGGTCCGGCCGGCGCGGCCCAGCACCAGGCCCGCGACGAGAGGCCCGGCGGCCAGACCCAGCCGTAGCGTCGCGCCGTCGGCGAGCGGCACCGCGACCGCGCCCAGCAGCAGGCCCAGCGCCAGACCGAGGGTGAGGCCGGTGAAGTTGACCTTGGCCAGCGACTGGTCCGAGTCGCCGAGCAGCGCCGTCACCTCGGCCATCCGGTCGCGCGGCGCGACGACGCGGACCCGGTCGCCGAGCATCAGCCGGGTGGCGGGTGTCGCGATCAGGTCGTGGTCGCCGCGTCGCACCCGCGTGATCAGGGCCTTGTGGCGGCGCGGGAGATCCAGGTCGGCGACGCACGTACCGGCCACGGCGGGGTCGGAGACGGTGATCCGGCGGAAGTCGAGCGTGCCACGGTCCAGTGACAGGGCCGGCCTGGCGTTCTCGCCGAGGCGTACGACGAGGTCCCGGGTGGCGCCGCGGGTGCCGACGACCGACAGCAGGTCACCTTCGCGGAGGGTGGCGACGGTCGCGGCCACGTGCATCCGGTTGTCGCGTCGCAGCCGGACCAGCAACGCGTCGCCGTCGCGGGCGAGCTGGGCGGTCAGCTCCGCGACACTGACGCCGGCGCCTCGGGTGATCCGTACGGTCCGTTCGATCAGTTTCTGGGGTGCCGGCGCCAGCCCGCTGTTCTCGCCCGCCTCACGCGCCAAGTCGACCCGGACGAACACCAGATAGGTGATCAATGCGCCGATCATGGCGATGACCCCGTACCCGTAGGTGAGGCTCATCCCGACCGCTGCTTCGCTGGCGAGCGTTTCCGCCCGGACCGGATCGACGGCGCGTAGCGCCTCCTGGGCGCTGCCGAGCGCCGGGACGTTGACCAGGGCGCCGGCGAAGACCCCGGCCGCCGTCGCCGGGCTCAGGTGAAAGGCGGCCGCGGTGCCGGCCGCGGTGAGCGCCGCCGCGGTGAGGACCACGGCTACGAACGCGTTGTCGCGCAGACCGCGGCGGCGCAGCGCGGCGAAGAATGTCGGCCCGCCGGCCAGCCCGATCAGGTAGACGAACAGGGCCAGCCCGAACTGGTCGGCGAAGTCGGGCAGCCGTAGCCGGTCGTCGAGGGCGCCGATGCCGAGACCGACGAAGAACACGGCCGCGACACCAAGCGCCACGCCGCGGACCCGGATACTGCCGAGCAGATGCCCGAGACCGAGAACGATCGCGCACAGCAGGACCGAGTTGGCTGCCAGCAGGCTGATCGGGGACAAGTGTCGCCTCGGGATGGGGTGCGGTCCGAGCGGTCCTGATCTTACTCGGGCACCCTCGGGGCCTGTCGCCGGCCGACAAACCTAACGACTTTAGGTTCAGGCCTACTGCCTGTAGTCTGGGTGCATGCCTCGCGCCAACCTGACCGCGGAGGCCGTCATCACGGCGGCCGCCGACCTCGCGGACCACGACGGGTTCGACGCGCTCGCACTGTCCGCCCTCGCCCGGCGCCTCGGCGTGCAGACCGCGAGTCTCTACTCGCACGTCCGTGACCGGTCCGCGCTGCTCGCCGGGGTGCACCGGCTGGCCCTCGGCGAACTGGCCGGCGCGATCGCTCCGGCTATCGGTGGCCGCTCCGGCCGGGAGGCGCTGATCGCCTTCGCCGGCGCCCACCGCGACTACGCCCGGCGCTTCCCCGGCCGATGGACGGCGCTGCAACGCCCGGCCGCGGAGTCGACCGTCCGGTCCGGCGAGGCGGCCCGGCTTGCCGGGCTCACCCTGGCGATGCTGCGCGGTTACCGGCTGCCGGAGACCGAACTGGTACACGCCACGCGCCTGCTCGCCGCCACCGTCAACGGCTTCCTCTCCCTCGAGGCGAACGGCAGCTTCGGCCACCGCGAGCCCACCGCCGACGTGTCCTGGCTGCGTGCGCTCGACGCGCTCGACACTGTCCTCCGATCCTGGCCGACCGAGGGAAAGCCCCGATGAATCTTCCGCACGAACTGATCCGCGGCGCCGCCGAGATCGAACAGACCGCGCGCGGGCTGCGACCGCACCGGCTGCCCACGTGGGTACGCGAACAGTTCCCCGACGGGCAGCTGCTGTCCATGCAGAGCCAGCCGTCCGGCGTACGCATCGTGTTCCGCACCTCGGCGACCCGGCTGGACCTGGTGACCCACCCGACCCGGATCGACTATCCGGGCGCCGGGCGGCCGCGCGGTCGCATCGACGTCTACGCCGACGGTGAGCCGGTCGCCCGCGACGTTCTCGGCGGCGGCGACCGGATCGAGGTGGACCTCGCCACCGGCCGGACCGGCTTCCACGCCGGACCGGCGCACACGACCACGGTGTCCGGCCTGCCCGCCGGACGCCACCGGATCGAGATCTGGCTGCCGCACAACGAGAGCATCGAACTGGTCGGCCTGCGGGCCGACGCCCCGATCGAGCCGGACGACGCCGGGCGGCCGCTCTGGGTCCACCACGGCAGCTCGATCAGCCACGGCTCGAACGCGCTGGCGCCCAGCGAGATCTGGCCGGCCGTCGCCGCCCGCAGGGCCGGGGCCGAGCTGCGCAACCTCGGCCTCGGCGGCAACGCGCTCGCCGACCCGTTCCTGGCCCGCGTGATCCGCGATGCCCCGGCCGACCACATCAGCGTCAAACTCGGAATCAACGTGGTCAACCTCGACGGGATGCGGCTCCGGACCTTCGTCCCCGCCGTCCACGGGTTCCTCGACACGATCCGGGACGGCCATCCGGACGTACCGCTGGTCCTGATCTCGCCGTTGTTCTGCGGCATCCACGAGGACACTCCCGGGCCGGGCGCCATCGACCCCGCCTCCATCGGCAGCGGTCAGGTGCGTTTCGCCGCCACCGGCACGCCGGGCGACACCGCGATGGGCCGCCTGACGCTGCAGGTGATCCGGCGTGAGCTGCGTTCCCTCGCCGACCGCAGAGCGGCGGACAAGAACCTTCACTACCTTGACGGCACCTTCCTGTACGGGCCGGACGACGCCACCGAGCTACCGCTGCCCGACGGACTGCACCCCGGCCCCGAGGCGCACCAGCGGATCGGCGCCCGCTTCGCCGAGTACGCCTTCACCGGCAACGGCCCGTTCGCCCGGTGAGCCCGCCCCGATCCGGTGGTGCGATGCTGGAACCGTGGTGACCGACATCGTCGCGTGCACCGGCTGTGGGCAGCGCAACCGGGTCCGGCCGGTGGCGACCGGCACGCCGGTGTGCGGCAAGTGCCGCAAGCCGCTGCCGTGGATCACCGACGCGGGCGACAACGACTTCGCCGAGATCGTCGAGCGCTCACCGCTGCCGGTCGTCGTCGACCTGTGGGCACCGTGGTGCATGCCGTGCCGGACGGTCGGTCCCGCGCTCGAACAGGTGGCCCGTGATCTGGCCGGGCGCGTCAAACTCGTCAAGGTCGACGTCGACCGGGCTCCCGCGCTGTCACGTCGTTTCGCCGTCCAGGCGGTGCCGACGCTGCTGGTCGTGGACGGCGGCAACGTCAAGGCACGGCAAGCCGGAGCCGCACCGGCGGCGGTGCTGCGCCGCTGGGTCGAACAGGCGCTGGCCGCCTGAACCGGCCCCGGCGACCTGATCCGGCCCGACCACGGCAGCGCCACTTGCGCCGGGGCGACCCGCACCGTCAGCCTTTCCTCATGGTGCAGAATGCTGCTCGCGACCCCTCCTGGCCGGATATCTCGCCGAGGGTCGCCGAGCTGTTCCGGCAGGGCGCACGGGCCGCACTCGACCCGCCGCCGGAATGGCTGGAAGGCCTGCACCAGGCCTCGCTCAGCAGCCCGCGGATGCGCCCGATCGCCGACGATCCGGCCCTCGAGACGGCGGTCCGGCGCAGCAATCTGGCCAACCTGCGCCAATGGGCCGCCACCAACCTGCGTGAGCCGGGTACCCGGGTGCCGGTGAACCTCGACGCGGAGATGCTGGAATCCGCCCGCGACCTGGTACGCCGTGGCCTGGACCGGGGCGTCCTCGACTCGTTCCGCGTCGCGCAGAGCTTCGTGTGGCGCCGATGGCTGCAGATCTGCTTCGGCCTGACCACCGACACCGCGGACCTGCAGGTGCTCCTCGACGTCTCCGCCCTGTCCATCGCCACCTTCATCGAGGACACCATCACCGCGGTGTCGGAGCGGATGGACACCGAACGCGCCGAACTCACGCGCGGCGCCCACGCCGAACGGCGGGCCACGGTCACGCTGCTGCTGGAAGGCGCACCGATCAGCCGCGCCCGCGCCGAGAACCAGCTCGGCTACCGCCTGACCGGCCCGCACACGGCCGCGATCGTCTGGAACACCGCCACGCCGGCACCCGAGCAGCTGGAAGCGGCCGCCGAGGCGCTGGTGCGCATCAGCGGGGCCACCGGCCGGCTGACCATCGTGGCCAGCGCTGCCGCTCTCTGGCTGTGGCTGCCGATCAGTTCGGAGCCGTCCGCCGACGGCCTGACCCGCGAACTGGCCGCCTACCCCGAGGTCCGGGTCGCCGTGGGCCGCCCCGGCGCCGACGTCGACGGTTTCCGGCGCAGTCACCTCGACGCCGCCGGCACCCAGCGCATGCTGACCCGGCTCACCTCACCGCGGCACGTGGCCCGCTACGCCGACATCCAGCTCGTGGCGCTGCTGACCGGCGAACCCGCCCAGACCGACGAGTTCCTCGCCGACACCCTCGGCGAACTGCTGCGCGCCGACACCGAGACCCGCGAGACCGTGGCCACGTACCTGCGGGAGCAGTGCAGCACCAGCCGTACCGCCGAACGGTTGTTCACCCACCGCAACACCGTCCAGCGCCGCCTCGACCGGGCCGACAGACTGCTGCCCCGCCCGCTGGCCGACAACCCGCTGAACGTCGCCGCCGCCCTCGAGGTCCTGCGCTGGCGCGGCTGACGGCGCACGTCATGCCAGGCGCTTCGCCATGATCCGCTCGCGGCGGATCCCGTCGGGCATCAGGCCGCCCTGCTCGCCGGTGTCGCGGAAACCGTTACGCTCGTAGAGGACCGACGCGTTCCGGTTGCCCTCGACTACGGCCAGCCGCAGGGTGTCCGCTCCCAGCTGCCGGGCCCACCGCTCCACCGCCGCCACGAGGAGATCCCCGGCTCCACGCCCGCGTCCCCGCGGAGCCACATACATCGAGATCATCTCGACGATTCCGGAATGATCGGTCCGCATGCCACTGGCCATACCGACCGGCTGGCCCTCGAGGGTCACCACGACGTTGTACGAGCCCGGAATCGCGAGCCGCGCGCGCCAGCGCTCCTCCCGGTCGCCGTCGCCCTGCCACTCCGCGAGCTGGGCACCGAAGGCATGTCCCGCCTCGGAGAGCGCGGCCAGCCGCAGTTCCCGCCAGATCGTCCAGTCCTCCGGCGTCAGCACGCGCGTCTCGATCATACGTGCAGGCTGCCGCATGGGCAGGAGGCGGACAACCGGTATCTGCGGTCCTCGTACCGCGCGGTGTCGAACCCCCGATTACGGGTAGAGACTCATCGATGGCTTGCAAGCCGGCGGGAGGTGCACCGTGCGCGGGATCACGTCGTCAGCGACGGGACGCCGCCTCGCTCAGCTCCTGCTCGTGATCGGACTCGCGGTCGGCGCCTACGCCGCGCTGAACGCCTTCGGCCAGGCCGCACGCGCCGACGGAGTTCTACCGGATCGGCCGGGCGCCGCGGATCTCCCGGCCCCCGTGCGGAAACTGCCCGCCGTCATCGAGGCAGACCACAGGACCTCAAAACCCGCGGCGCGTACGGACACCGCGCTCCGGAACGCGAAGACGGCGGCCCACCGTGTCACCGGGCATGAGACTCTGCCATCCGAGCAGCGCAAGACAGCGCCGGTGCAGCTCGGGAAGCGGCGGAGCCCGGCACCGGTGGCCCAGAAACGGAAGGCCCCGGTCGCGCGGACGACCGTCCGCCCGCGCCTGGCGGCGCCGGCGGACGCGCGCCGGCCGGTGACATCGCGCGCGGCGGGGGCGGCGGTTCGCCAACTGACCGCCCACGCCGCGCGCGCGAAGATTCGTGACCTGACCACCCGGTCGGTGCCGGCGGAGGTTCGTGACCTGACCGCCCATGCCGTGCCCGCGGGGGTTCGTGACCTGGCGGCTCGGGCCGTGCCCGGGGGAGTTGGTGACCTGACCGCCGCGACGGTGTCCGCGATCCGGGATCTGACGACTTCGGCCGTGCCCGAGGGGATCCGGAATCCGGCCGCCGAGGCCGTGTCCGCGGCGGTGACCGTCGTGCCCGAGCCGCCGGACGGTGCGACCGTGGCTGTTCCGGGACAGCTCACCCCGCCGTCGACGGGGGACGGGAAGGCCGGGCCGGTCTCGTGTCGTACGCCCGCGCCGCCGGACGGGCAACGGGCGAGCGAGACCACCGGCGGCCCGGAACCGTCGTCGGTGGCGCCGAGCGGCCACCGGCCGCCCGGCAGCGAGCTGAGGCCCGCACCCGCCACACCGTCACCGCCGGCTTCCCCGCCGCGACCGGACAACCGGTCCGCCGGCGCGACCTCACTGCGCGACTCCGGCGGTGGCGCGTCCACGATCGGCGTCATGCCGTCCTCGTGGTGGCCGGGACTTCCGGCCGCCACCGTCATGCCACCCGCGAACACGAGCACCACCGGACGATCCGTCCGGTACTGCGGTCCTCCCAGCTGATCACGCGGCCCGGAATCGGGCAACGCCGGTGTACCGAACCGGCGTGCCCCCTCCGCCGGCCTCCGGAGAATCCGAACACGGCCCCGTCCGGGCCGCATCGGGCGCCGGCATCCCACCGCACATCCCCTGGCTGGGAGGCCTCCGTGATCCGCATTCTGCTCGTCGAACCCATGAACCTGCTGCGCGGCGCCCTCGCCGCGACCCTGTCACTGGAAGATGACCTCACCGTCGTCGCCGAACTGGGCTGTCTCGGCGAGGCGCTCGGCATGGCCCGCGCCGTGCCGCCGGACGTCGCGGTCGTCAACGTCGGGCTGCTGGCCGGCGACGGCCTGCGGATGCTCACCCGCTTCAGTACGGAACAGCCGCACTGCGCCACGCTGGTGCTGTCCGGCCCGGACGCTCCGGGCCGGATCAACCGGGTGCTCGACGGTCATGTGCGTGGCGTGATCGGCACCCAGGCGGCGCCGCGTGAGCTGGTCCGTACCATCCGCCGGCTGTCCCGGGGTGAACGCGTCATCGACGCCGGCCTGGCCGTCGCCATGGTCGCGGCGCGGCGCAGTCCACTGTCGGCGCGGGAGGCCGACGTGCTGCGGGTGGCCGGTTCCGGCATGCCGTCGGCGGAGGTCGCCGCGACCCTGCATCTGACCGCGGGCACCGTCCGCAACTACATGTCGGTGATCCTGCGCAAGACGGGAACCCGCAACCGTCTGGAGGCCGTCCGTGTCGCCGAGGACGCCGGCTGGCTCCAGTGAGCGGCGGTCCAAACATGACTGTTGTCAGCGATCGGGCCTCACTTTTCCCACCTCGACCCGATGACAGGACTCACTGTGGCCGGGGCCGTACGACATCGAGGCTTGTCGGTGTAGTCAGACCTGAAGCGAACCAGGGAGGAAACTGTGACACCTCGCCAACGGCTCTCGATGATCGCCGTCATGCTGCTCGCGGCAGTGGGGCTCGCCGCCACCGCCACCGGCACCGGCGCCGCCGCCGCCCCGCACACCCGGGCGCCCGCCGCACCGCCGCCCGCCGCGATCGCCGTCCCCAGCGCTCCGATCACCGGCACGTTCACCGACGCGGCCGGGGGTACCGGCACATTCGCCGGCGGCTTCACCCCCAGCGGCTTCGCGGCGCAGGACGGCGCTCTGGTGGCCACCGGGACACTGACCGGTACGCTCACCGACTCGACCGGGGCCACGATCGGCACCGTCGACGAGACGATCAGCACGCCCGCGGCCGTCGCCCAGGCGACCTGCCGGATTCTGGACCTCACGCTCGGCCCGCTGCACCTGGACCTGCTCGGTCTCGTGGTCGATCTGAACCAGGTCCACCTGACGATCAACGCGGTGTCCGGACCCGGCAACCTGCTCGGCAACCTGCTGTGCGCGATCGCCGGCCTGCTCGATCCGCTGCCCAGCGCCGACGCCCTCGCCGCGCTGCTCAACCTGCTGCTGGCGCTGCTCGGGCGGATCTGACCAGCGTCCCTGACCGCCGGCCGTGAATGCGGCTCCGCCTGCCCCGGCGGCCGCATTCACGGCTCGGCCCGTACGCCGGGGGAGGTGAGCCGTTGCCTCCTGGCGGGTATGCCTCGACGTGACCGCCGACACTTTCGATACGAGAGCGTTCCGTTATTGGGTGGCGGGGCGTTAGCGTGCTTTGTGAAACGGAACGGTTCCGTTTCGAAAAGGTTTCGGGGGCACCCGTACATGGACACCCAAGCTCAACCCCAGACCGGGCATCCCCGGCGCTGGGCGATCCTCAGCGTGCTCGTCATCAGCCTGCTGGTGGTCGTGCTGGACAACACGGTGCTCAACGTCGCGATGAGCACCATCGCCGACCCGGAGCGCGGCCTCGGCGCCACGCAGAGCGAACTCGAGTGGGCGATCAACTCGTACACCCTGGTGTTCGCGGGTCTGCTCTTCACCGCCGGCATCCTGGCCGACCGGCTGGGGCGGCGCCTCAGCCTGATCGCCGGACTCACCGTCTTCGGGATCGCCTCGCTGATCTCGGCGTACTCGTCCTCGCCCGACCAGCTGATCGCGGCCCGCGCCCTGATGGGTCTCGGTGCGGCGGCCGTCATGCCGGCCACCCTCTCGATCATCGCCAACGTCTTCGACCCGCGGGAACGGCCGCGCGCCATCGGCGTCTGGGCCGGCGCGGTCGGCCTGGCCGTCGCGATCGGGCCGGTGCTCGGCGGCGTACTGCTGGAGCACTTCTGGTGGGGATCGGTGTTCCTGATCAACGTGCCGATCGTGGTCGCCGGGGTGACCCTGGTCGCGGTGCTCGTGCCGGAGTCGCGCGACCCCAAGCCGGGCCGTATCGACGTGCTCGGGGTGCTGATGTCGATCATCGGCATGACCCTGCTCACCTACGGCGTGATCAAGGGTGGTGAGGACGGCTTCGGGGAGCTCGCTGCCTGGTCCACCATCACCACCGGCCTGCTGGTGATGGTCGCCTTCGTGCTCTACGAGCGGCGCATCGCGTTCCCGTCGCTGGACGTGCGGCTCTTCGCCAACCGGCAGTTCTCCGCCTCGACCGGCATCATCGGCCTGGTCTTCTTCGCGGCCATGGGCTCGATGTTCTTCGGCGCGTTCTACCTGCAGATGGTGCGCGGGTACGGGCCGCTGGCCTCCGGCGCGCTGTTCGTCCCGTTCGCGATCGGCCAGATCGTCTTCGCCCCGGCCAGCGCCTCGATGGTCAAGCGGTTCGGCCCGAAGGCGGTCAGCACCGTCGGCCTGCTGCTGGTCTCGGCCGCTCTCGGCCTCTGGCTGTTCATCGATGTCGACACCCCGATCGCGCTGGTCGCCATCGCGTTCTTCGTCCAGGGCGTCGGCATGGCCAACGTGATGCCGCCGGCCACCGAGGCGATCATGGCAAGCCTGCCCCGGGAGAAGGCGGGCGTCGGCTCGGCGGTCAGCAACACCATCCGCCAGCTCGGCGGCGCGCTCGGTGTGGCGGTCCTCGGCGCCGTCGTCTCGTCGGTGTACCGCGGCAACCTGACCACACCGGCCGGGTTGCCGGAGGGGGCCACCGAGATGGCGCGGGAGTCGATCGCCGGCGCCTACGCGGTCGCCGGTCAGGCCGGCCCGGCCGCGCCCGCCCTGCTGGACGGCGCGAATGCGGCGTTCGTCACGGCGATGCACTACGCGGCCGTCGGTTCGACCGTGTTCGCCCTGCTCGGGGTGCTGGTCGCGGTGCTGTGGCTGCCCGGCAGGAAGCGTCCGGAAGCGCCGGCCCCGGTCGCCGCGCAGGAACCGGGCCTCGAACTGGCCGACGCGTAAACGCAGCGGTGACAATGAACGACATGGACAGCACCACGGCAGCCGGTCAGGAGCGCAAAGCTCCTGGCCGGCCGCGCAACGCCCAGGCCGACGAGACCATCCTCGACGCGGTGCTGGGGTTGCTCAGTGACGGGCAGAGCGCCGCCGCGATCTCGATCGAGGCGGTGGCCGCCAAGGCAGGCGTCGGCAAGGCCACGATCTACCGCCGCTGGCCGAACAAGGAGGCCCTGCTGATCGACGCGGTCCGGTCGATGAAGGGGCCGCTGCCGGAACCGGCCGGCGTCTCGGTGCGCGACGACCTGATCGCCCTGATCAACGCGAACCGCACCCCGCGCGCCCAGCGCTACAGCAAGGTCACCGCCTGCCTGCTGCCGGAGCTGTACCGCGACACCGAACTGGCCCGGATGTACCAGGACTTCGTCGAGCCCCGCCGCGAGGTGACCCGTCAGGTGCTTCGCCGCGGCATCGCGACCGGTGAGCTGCGAGCCGACCTCGACGTCGAGCTGACCCAGCTGATGCTCTCGGCCCCGGGCATGGTGCAGTCGATGATGCGGCTGGTCCCGTCCGTCCCGGAGGAACTGTTCGCCGAGACCCTGGTCGACGCGGTGCTGCGCGGCGCGGCCGCCTGACGGCCGCGCCGCGCGGGGCAGGGACTGTGTGCGAGGTCAGGAGAGCACGCCGTCAGGAGCAGTGACGCTGGACCGGGGCCAGCCATGCGCTGAGGGTCGGGCCCATCGCCTTGGAGACGTCGTCGGGTGTCTTGATGGTGCCGAAGTACTTGGTGTCGGCGGACTTCTTCCGCATCTGCTCGGCGGCCTCCTTGCCGGCGGCCTGCAGTTGCTGGTCGGCACTGATAGCGGTGGCCTCCTTCACGGCGGTGGCGAACGCCGCAAGTGCCTGCTGCGCCTCGGCGACCGCCTTGGGGTCGGTGGCCACGGCGGTGAGCGCCTGAGCGTACGGCGCCATGTTCTTGGTGTAGGCCTGCGACAGCGCCTCGCACGCGGCACCCACCGCCGGCGTCACGTTCGCCGACGCGGCGGTGCCGGCTGGCGTATTCGGACCGGAGCCGTTGGGGGCGGTGCCGCAGGCTGAGGCGGCAAGCAGCAGACCACCGGTGAGCAGGGCAGAGAAGGCACGGCGCATGGGGACACTCCCTCGGGGGCGGGAACGGAAGAATGGGAGCGCTCCCATTCGAACGTGCACCCTACGTCGAAGAAGCGAGTTCTGTCGATACTCGCGCAGTGGCCGATCCCGCCGCGCCCACTCGGACCACCCTCGGCGGCGCCGACCCCAGCGTCATCAAGGTCGGTGGGCTGTACGTCTCCGCCAAAGCGGTCGACGGCGGTGTGGCCGTACGCACCGCGTCCACCCTGGAGGGCATCGCCGGCTACACGCAACGGCTGCCTGTTCGGGTCACACGCCTCCGAACTGATGGCGGGCTGGGATCCGACCCTGTACGCCGACGGTCCCGGCCACCACACGTTCATCCTCGAACGCGGTGACATCGCCACCAGTCCGCCGGCGGGCAACCGGTTCCCGACCATGTACCACGCGGTCGCCAAGGGCACGCCGTACTCGTGGGCGAACCGCTACTGGTACACCGGGACGGCGGTCTGGTGGGGGAGCGTCACCTACCGGCGCGCCAACGTACCCGGCGCCACCACGACACCGGCTTCGGCCTCAAATTCTTCGAGTGACACTTCCGCGTCCACCGGACAGCGGGTGACACCGCCCCTAGCGTGCTGACGTGCGCACACTTCACCGTCTCGCCGCTGCTCTGGTGGCGGCCACGGCCGCCGTGACCCTGTCCGTACCCACCCGGGCGGCCGCCGAGCCGCGCCTCGCTGTCGGCGCCCCGGTGGAGGTGACCGCCGCCGGTCCGGGCACCACCCGCGTGGTGTTCACGGCGGCCGCCGGCGACCGGCTCGGTGTGGTGCTCAACCGCGACACCCTCGGCATCGCCGGGACGTACGAGCTCGTGGTCCGCACACCGGGCGGCGCCGAAGCCGGCCGATCGAGCCTCGACATCCTGCCGGCCGTGGTCTACCTCGACGCGCACACCACCGGCGATCACACCGCCGAGGTCGTGACCAGAGGCGACGGCAGAGGCACCGGCAGCCTGCGGCTGATCGGCCCGGCCCGCCAGGAGACCGGCATCGGCACGGCACCCACCCTGATGCGCCTGCCCGAACCGGGTGCCCGGGCGTTCGCCACGTTCCGGGCCACCGCCGGCACACCGTTCTCGGTCACCACCCGGGTGGAGGGCCCCGGCTTCGAGGAGAGCCTCCGGCTGATCGTCCGCGCGCCCGGCGGACGGCTGCTCGGCGAGCTGAACCGGGCGCTGAAGGCAGACAGTGCGGCCTCGGAGAACTTTGTGGCACCCACCTCCGGGATCCACACCCTGGAGCTACGTACGTCCACCGGCTGGTCGACCGGCACGGCAACCGTGCACGTGGCGGGCCTGGGCCAGCACACTGCCGTGGTGAACGGCCCGCCGGCTCGGGTGGATCTCCCGGCGCCCGGCGCACGAGCGGCCGTGAGCTTCCCGGCGACCGCCGGGCAACGGCTGTCCCTGGTGCTGGACGCCGACGGAATCCCCGGTGACGACCCGATCGGCATCCTCGTCCGTGGACCGGGCGGCGCCGACCCCAGGTCGCTCTCCTCCGGCACCTACGAATTCGAGATCATCCGGACCGGCCGTCATGTCATCACCGTCGACCCGTCCGGCTGGGGGCACGGCACGATGACCCTGGCCGTGATCGAGGCGGCCACCGGCAGCGCCACCGTCGGCGGCCCGTCCGTCCCGGTCGTGCTCGACCGCACCGGCCAGCGCGGGGTGATCGGCTTCGACGCCACCGCCGGGCAGCGCCTCACCGCGACGGCCCTGGCCCGGGATCTGGCCGACCGAGAGGCCGGAAGCCGGTTCCTGATCCGCTCCCCGTACGGCGCTGTGCTGCATGAGGAATCGATCAGCGGCCTCCTCTACCCGTTCGCGAAGGTCGACTTCACCGCTCCGGCGACCGGCCGCTACACCGTCGAGGTCGTCACCGACAGCCCCGCGCCCGCCCGGTTCGACGTCGCGGTTGCCGGCTCGTCCTCGACGGACGCCACCGTCGGCGGGCCGGCGGTGCAGGCACGGGTACGGGTGCCGAGGGAACGGGCCTACGTGCGGTTCCCGGTCCGGGCCGGCCAGCCGGTCAAGGTCACGGTCTCCTCCGACGAGCTGGCCGAATCCCTGACCTGGCTGACCGTGTCGGCTCCCGACGGCACGGAGGTCGCCCACCGCCAACTTGACGAGAAGGGCGTCACCGTCGAGATGGCCCCGTTCACGGCACGGGCCGCCGGCACCTTCCAGCTCGAGATCAAGCCGGGCACCGACCGGACCGGCACGGCGACCGTGCGGATCACCTCACCGGGCTGACCGGCCGGTCAGGACCCTGCCGAACACATCGACTGCCATACGGCGCGGCGCAGCCCGCGCCGGCTCACAGCAACGCGTCGACAACCCGTTCCGCGCGGTCCTCGTGCTTGTCGTAGGCGTCCGGCAACGCCGACCCCTGCACGGCCTGCGCCGCGTCGCCGAGACTCAGGGACTCCCAGTCGTCGATCTTCACGAGTCGCTCGTAGAAGGCGTTCGCGGCATAGCGCGGGTTCATCAGCTGCGCCACGGTGCCCCAGCCCTGACTCGGGCGCTGCTGGAAGACCCCGAGGGAGTCGAAGTCGTCGCCGTCGCCCTCGTTCGGCCGGTCGAGCGAAGCCGGGACGGTCGTGTTGGCGAGGTTGCGCAGGCTCGACTCCTGCAGCCCGGTCATCATCGCCACCACCATGGCCCGGCGCGGCAGGTCCCGCTCCTGGGCGACGCGGACGATCACGGCGGCGTTGTTCATCTGCGTCTGATTGAGCCCGGCCACCGGCCGCGGCGGCCGGGCGACCTTCGGCGAAGCGGTCCGGGCCGTGGCCGACGGAGCCGGTACCGGAGCGGCGCGTACCCGGCCTCGCGTGGCGGCCGGCGGGGTGCCGGACTTCGGTTGCAGCGCGGCGCCGACGGTGGCCGGGGCGGTCGCCTGCCGGTCGGCGCCGCTGACGGCCACGACCCCGCCGCCACCCACGGCGGCACTGACCGCCAGCATGATCGACAAGGTACGGGCGGGTCCCCGGGCGCGGCGCCGGCCCTTGCGCCGGCGGCGCGGCGACCAGTCCGTCGCGTACATGTCCGGCCGGGCGGCGGGCCAGGCAGGGTCCTCGGGGCCGGACTCGACGAATGCGGCACGCTGCTGCGGAATGTCGTCCTGCCGCCGATGACGCGCAGGGAAGGTCGAGTACTCCGGCGTCACGAACGCGTCCACCCTTCCGTAAACAGTTTCGCTTTCCGCCGGGTACTACGGTTCCTGCGCCGCCGGGAGTTCAATCCGGCCCGGCCCGGATGTGGACCTGTGGCGGCGACAGGCGCCGGCGGTCCGATCACGCCGGCGACGATCGCCGATAGCGCGGACCGCATACGGTGGCCGCGTGAATCCACCGGCGGATGGCAGATCGCGACCGGGCGTACTCGTCGAGCTGGCGTTCCTGATCCTGATCTTCCTGGTCTTCACACGCCTGCACGCCGCCGCCGGCCGGGACCTCGCCACCGCCGGGGCCAACGCGCTGACCCTGCAGTCGCTGGAACACACGATGCACATCGACATCGAACGCGCCGCCAACGCATGGCTGACCGCGAACCCGGTGCTCAGCCGCCTCGCGGTGTACGTGTACCGGCTGCACTACCTGGCGATCGCCGGCACCCTGCTGTGGGTGTTCCTCCGCCACACCGACGTCTACCGCAAGGTTCGCCGGACGATGGTCGCCATGATGGTCCTCGTCCTGCCGGCACCCACCACACGGCCATGCCGAGCATGCACGTCGGATGGTCACTGTGGTGCGCGTACGCCGTGTGGTCCGCGCTCCGGGCCACCCACCCCCGGGCGGCCCTGCTGGCATGGACATATCCGCTGCTGATGATCGCGATCGTGTTCGGCACGGCCAACCACTACGTACTCGACGTCGCGGCCAGCGTCACGCTGCTGGCCCTCTCCGTCGCCGTCGCGTCGATGTGGGACCGCCTGGCGCGCTTCCCGCGCCCCGCCGACGGGCCCGCCCGGTAGCTGCCGGGCCACTCCCACGACGTTGCCGGTGATCAGGGAACCGGCAACTCCCCGGCAACTCCGATCGACGGTCATCCGGTGAGGCCGGCGCGGGTGGCACGGTGAGGACGTCGCCGGCACACGGCGGCATCAGCGAGAGGAATCACCCATGAAGATCTCTTCCCACCGGCGGCTGCTCACCGGCGCATGCGGGATGTTGACCTGCGGCCTGCTGATGGCAACGGCGTCGCCGGCCGTCGCCCGGGCCGCGGCCGGTCCCACCACCGCCTCGGTCAGCGGCACCGTCCTGAAGGTCACCGCGGCCACCGGCGTGCAGAACACCCTGTCGATCGGCGGCACCTCCGCAGCGATCGAGCTGATCGACGGAGCGGGCGTCACGGCCGGAACCGGCTGCCGGACGGTGAACGCCACCACGGTCCGGTGCAGCGGAACCGGCACCATCACCGAGCTCGCCGTCGCAGCCGGCGACCGGGACGACGTCGTCCTGCTCACCGCGCCGACATTCGGCCGGATCACCGGAGGCAGCGGCAACGACCTGCTACGCAGCTTCTCCAACGTCAGTCAGGCCCGGCTGAGCGGCAACGACGGGAACGACACCATCGACGGCGGACCCCTGAACTCGTTGTTCGGCCAGAACGGCAACGACGTCCTCACCGGTGGCATTTTCCTCAGCGGGGGAGCAGGCGACGACCGCCTGCGTTCCTTCGCCGGTGGGCAGACGCTGGACGGAGGCCCCGGGAACGACCGCGGCGACGCCGGCGCGGGCACCGACGATCGGTGCCTCAACCTCGAGAACACCCTCAACTGTGAGAGTTTCACGCCCGTGGGGTGAGTCGGAATCCAGCACATACCTACCGGCCGGCGGTCTGCCGTCCCTACGGTGGACCGATGGCGATCGCAGCGCCCGCCGGGGCCCTCGGCGAGTTGATGCGCCGGCATCGGGCGACCGCCGGCCTCAGCCAGCGGGAGCTGGCCGCCAGCAGCGGGCTCAGCGAGCGGGCGGTCCGCGACCTGGAACGCGGCAGCCGCGTGCCGCGTAACGAGTCGGTCCGCCTCGCCGCCGCCGCCCTCCAGCTGACCGGTGACGATCTACGGGTCTTCCTGGCCGCCGCCCGGCCGGACACGGTCCCGGCCGCCACTGTGCCACCGCCGGTGCCGGACAACGACCTCGTCGGCCGCGACACCGAACTGGCGATGCTCCTGGACATGATGATCGGCGCCCGGCACCGGCTGGTCACGGTGACCGGCCGGGCCGGCATCGGCAAGTCGCGGCTCGCCACCGAGCTGGTGGCCGCGCTTGCCGGCCGCACCGACCTGGCCGTGCGGACGCTCGACCTGTCCGCGGTCGGTGAGCCCGAATTGGTCGGCGAACTCGTCGCCGACGCACTCGGCTGCGGGCCGTCCCGCCTGCCGGTGGCCGACCGGGTCGCCGCCCATCTGCGCGGCGCCCGGACAGTGCTGGCGATCGACCGGTTCGAGCAGGTGATCGACGCCGCCCCGGTGCTGGCCGCGCTGGTCCGTCGCTGTCCAGGCCTCAGCCTGGTCGTCACCAGCCAGCGGCGGCTGCAGGTGCGCGGCGAACGCGCCGTACCGCTCGGCCCGCTCGCCGCCGACGCCGCGATGACGCTGTTCACTCGCCGCGCCGCGGCCGCCGGACCAGGTTTCAGGCTCGGCCGGGACACGGCCGGCATCGTGGCGACGATCTGCCGGGCCGCCGAGCATCTGCCGCTGGCCATCGAGCTGGCCGCGGCACGTACCCGGCTGATGCATCCGGCCGAGCTGGCCGCCAGACTCGATCGGCACCTGACCGTGCTGGCCGACGGAGCGCGCGACCTGCCGGTCCGGCACCGGTCGCTGCGGGCCGCCATCGACGCGAGTCTCGAGGTCATCGAGGACGGGTCGCTCGTCCTGTTCCGCTGGCTGGGCGCCTTCGTCGGCGGTGCCCGGCTCGCCGACGTGGAAGCCGTCGCGGCGGACCTGGGCCGGGGCCACGACTGGCTGCTCGCCGGTCTCACCGAGCTGACCGACATGCACCTGCTGCGCGTGTCAGCCGACGGGGCCACCTCGCGGTACATGTTCGCGGACAGCATCGCCGAGGTGGCCGCGGAGCGCCTCGCCGCGGCCGACGACCGGGACGCGGTCGCCCGGGCGGTCGCCGTCCGGGTGCTCGAGCAGCTGCGGGCCGGCTTCGACGGCAGCGCGCCCGCCCTCGGCAACCCCGACGCCGCCACCGTCCGGCACGCCGTCCGGTGGGCGCTGGAGCGGGAACCCGGTCTGCTCGCCAGTAGCACTGTCATCGCTCTGGGCCGCTTCCACGAGGCGACCGGGCGTCTGGCTGAGGGACGCGAAATGCTGAGCCGAGTCGCCGCCGCCGGTCACGCCGAGGGCTGGGTGCGCGCCGGCGGGCTTGCGGCGATGCAGGGCGACATCGAGGCCGCCGCGGATCTGGCCCGGCGCGGCCTGCGGGCTGCGGCTCCGGCTGACCATTCCGTACGCAGCGCCGCGCTCACCCAGATCGCCGTCGCCGCGATCGAGAACGGTGACCCGGCCACCGCGCGCACCCACCTGCGGGAGGCTCTCGTCGAGGCACGGCGGGCCGGTGACGTCGCGACGCTCGGCCGCGTGTTCAACAATCTGGCATCGGCGTCCGTGGAACGGGGCGATGCCCGCTCCGCAGAACGACAGTTGCGGGCCGCCCTGACAGCCAAGCGCCGCTCCGGCGCGGGGCCCCTGGACATCGGCCGGACCCTGTTCAACCTGGCTGAGATATGCCTGGAACTGAATCAGCCGGACACGGCGGTGACCTGGTCGAGCGAGGCCGTGCCGCTGCTGCGTGCCGCCGGATTCGCCCGGCTGGCGGCGCTGAGCGAGGCGACAGCCGCCCAGGCCGAACTCATCCGCGGACGCGTCGACGCCGCCATGTGCGCCGCAGACCGGGCAGCCCGTCTGCTGCCCGGAGACGACGGCGATCGGCGGATACACACGTTGGTGCGGTTGCGCAGCAGCGTCGTGCGGCACGCCGCCGGCGAACTGCCTGCCGCTCGGGATGCCCTGCGCGAGGCGTTGTCAGACTCTCTCGAGCACCTCAGCCGCGACCGCGAGGAGGTGGCAGACGCCCTGCAGATGCACGCCGGCCACGTGGTCGGCCGCGACCCCGCGGTGGCGGCCCGGCTGCTGGGCGCGAGTGACCGCCTGCGCCGGCGCGAGCTGGGCTGGCTGGTGCCGGCGCGGCGCCGCACAGAGCAGGCGGCCCGGCTGGCGCTGGGCGACGAAGACTTCGCGCGGTGCCGGCAGGCCGGCGCTGCCCTCGACCACGAAGGGCTCGTCGCCCTCTGTGACGAGATCGCCCGGTTACCGCAGCCGCCGCTCGTGAGGTGACCTCGGGTCCCGCGGGAACGCGGACAGCATCGCCGGTGTCAAGCCGCGCCGGGCAGTCCATTACGAAAAGCATGATGCAGGAGGCGTTGCGGACTCCCGGTACAGTGCCGACGTGTTCGACTTCAAGGGCGAGGCTGGACGGCATCCTGCGGCCGGCGCCCATGAGAACTGGACTCGGCCCGTAGGCAAGGGCCTTTCTCTTGTGTTCTTGGTAGTTTGTCTCGCTCTAGTGGTCGCTGCGGTTTTCGTGGTCGGTCTCAAGCTGTTCTTCTGGCTCGCCGTAAACTTGGATTGACCTGGTCCTGAGCAGCGGGGACGAGACAAGTACGAGTCGGAATTCATGGCGGGCAAATTCGATTGCTTGCCCGGCGAGGTTCGTGGCACGGTGCAGAACCCACGACCACCGCTTGAGGTTCAGGTGACGATCTACTTCTACGGCGCTGACGAGGTTCCGTACGGCTGCTTCTCCAACTTCTCCGTCCACGGGTTCGACCTCGAAGGCTGCTGGTGGCCCACCGCCGAGCACTACTTCCAGGCTCAGAAGTTCGCCGGTACGCGCCATGCCGACGCCGTCCGCCGGGCGCCCGATCCACTGCGTGCTGCCGAGCTGGGCCGTGACCGGGGCCGGCCGCTGCGCCGCGACTGGGTACGGGTCAAGGACGACGTGATGCGCCGGGCGGTGCTGGCCAAGTTCCAGGCTCACGCCGATATCCGTGCTGTTCTGCTGGACACCGGCGATGAAACGATCGTGGAGGACACCGACACCGACCACTACTGGGGCAGAGGGCGGACCGGCGCCGGGAAGAACATGCTCGGCCGGATCCTGATGCGTACCCGCACCCAGCTCCGCGCCGCCGCGGTCCTCTAGGTGCATCCCGTTTCTGGTCTCTCCGGGCTGCGAGAGGTGACTGGCGTACGAAAGATGTGGTTCAGCGGCTGGTACGACGGGGCATGCCCAGTCGTCGACAGCGCTGCCGGAGTGGTGGATGCTCTCCGCGAACGATGGCCCGAGGAGCATGATGACAGCTACTCGAGCGCGCCAGCGGTCGGCTGGTTCCGGGACGCATTGCGACACCGGGCCGCTCCGGCCGGCCGGCTACGGCCCCAGTCACCGGAATACCGGTCATGACTCGGTCCGGCGTTATATGTCATCAGCTCAAGCGACAGCACGACTCTCTGTGCATGTCAGTGTGTCGGGCGCACCGCCTACGGCCGGTCACTGATGCCATCGACCCATCCCGGTAGCGGTTCACATGCGCTCAGCCAGTCGGCGGGTACCCCGGTCAGTCCGGTGCGGCCGGCGATGATCCCGCCGACGATGGCGCAGGTGGTGTCGATGTCGCCGCCGGGCAGGGCGGTCATCCACAGCGCCTCGGTCAGATCGTCGAGGTGTGCAGCGGCGCACCAGATCGCGTACGGGACTGTGTCGACGGCCGAGATCTGCTGGCCACAGCCGAGCATCCCGGCTACATGACGAGGATCGCTCGAGGCCGCGATCCTGTCCGCGCGACGCAGCCGCGACGCGACTTCGCTGTCCGGCACCCGGCCGGCGACCGCCGCGATGAGTTCGTCGCCCGAGACGCCACGTACGCTCAATGCCGCCGCAACCGCGACCGCCACGGCCCCCGCCGTGGCCTCCGCATGGGCGTGGGTTACTTCTGCCGACCGGGTCGCCTCGGCCACAACCGTGTCGAGATCGTCAGCGAACCACGCCCCGAGCGGAGCGACCCGCATCGCTGCACCGTTGCCCCACGACCCCATCCCGTCGAACTGGCGCCGTGTCACTACCTTCCACGCCTCACCCTGGCCGATCGCCAGCAGCACGTCATGCATGGAAGCGCCGTAGCAGCGGTAGGGATCGACGGCGTAGGCGCTGGCGAACGCCGCCGCCAACGCGTCCTGATCGACGCGACCATGCCGGTCCAGGATTTGCAGCAAGGACAGCGCCATGGCGGTGTCGTCGGTCCACAGCCACTGACCGTCCTTGAGCCGCCGCTCAACTATTGCGGTCTCCAGAACCTCCGCCGGACGGAAGAACCACGTCTCGCCGAACGCGTCGCCCAATGCAAGGCCCCGCATCGCCAACACCGCTGCTGCCCGATTCCCCATTGGACGATGATCGCTTGATGACGCCCTGAGTGCCACCAAGATTCGGTCTTCCTGCATGCCGCCGTCGACGCCTGGCTCAAACAAAATGATCCGTCACCGTACGTGACCGAGCACCCGGGCGAGTTGAGGAGCAAGAGCCGGATGTTCAGCGTGGCGCCGAAACGCGCGATCATCGAAAGCCGTCAAATCTGGCCGGAGCTCGAACTTATCTACACGTGGCGCCCGATCTGACCGGCAGATCATGCCGGCTATCCGAAGATGCGCCGTGCCCAGCGGGCCTCCCCCCTGCCGTCGACGTGGATCAGCGCCACCATGATGTCGCGGCCCGGATCGGTGAACGGGATCAGTCCTTCGCCCCATTGGTGAAACCACGCGGTCGCCGTTCCTGTTTCGGTGGCCGGGGCGCTCACGGCAGCGGTGGGGAAGTGGGTCATGCCGTAGGTATCGGTGTAGAGCTCCTGCCCGGTCCCGTTCAGCCAGTCGTAGTGCTCAGCCAGCGCGTCATAGGCGCCGGCCCGGTTGAGGCCCGGTGGCTCCCTGAAAGTTCCAGCCTCCGTCCGCAGCCAACGGGCGTGGCGGAGTCACTCGTTTGTCGAGCGTGATCAGTTCGTACGACCCTTCGGCTTGCGGTGACGCTGACCAGCGAACCTGCACCACGACCGTCTGGTCTGCGCTGTGCGCACGGACTGCCGTGCCGGGCGGGGCGCCGAGCCGGACGACGACACCCTCGAAAGGGTCCTGGGTGGTGACAGCGACGTCGGCATCCGCCGCCAGCCGATCGCCGCCATGAGCCCATTCCCGGTCCCGGTGTACGCGCAGCATCACGACGACGGCGATGACGAGCACGGCGGCCGCAGACACGGAAGCGAACAGAGCCCGTCTCACCCTCGCATTGTCACAGGTCTCGTCGCACAGGAGGGCCAGCACCACCCGGTGCCGCTACAGCGGGGCATGTGACGGCAACGCGTTCTCGAAGCTGCACGCTGTCGGTCGCAGATGAGGTCGTCCATCAGTCCGGTAGTAACGGTCGCATGAAGGTGCGTTCGTATCGCAGGATGCAGCTTGATTCCTCACGGATCCTGTCCGCAGCGACGAATTCCGGGTCGTGGCCGAACCGGGAACGGTAGCGCTCATAAGCCGCCAAGCTCTCGAAACTGAACAAGGCCTCTGCGTGATCGCTGGCGCCCTCGGCCGGCAGAAAGTAGCCGTGGTGGATGCCACCATGCTTCGTTACCAGGCGCATCCACTCACGGGCGAAGCGTTCGAACGTCTCGATCTGAACAGGGTCGATGGTGTAGTGCACGACACAGGTGATCATCGATCAAGCCTATGCCGACCCGTCGCAGTAGCGGACTGGAGAGGTGAACGCAGTGCCGCGCACACCACGCGGCTGAAGAGGGCCTTCGGGCAGGTGTCAACTGGACCGGTCCGCCTCTGTTCGGCTGAAATTTTACGGTCCCTGAGGTGCTCAGCCGACTCGATTACGTCCTCGGTACGGGGGTCGTTGGGCGAGGAGGAAACGGCTGGCTCTTGACGTCGCTGGGGGCATCCGGCGAGTCGCTGCTCTGACTGTCGCGTTATCGGCGGCAATTGAGTGCGTTTCGGCCTGGCTGTCCTCAGCCATTTATCAATTTGGCAGTCCATCAGCTCCTGACGACGGGTTATGCGGACAGTCGCGGTGACCTAGCCTGTCGCCGTGATGATCAACGTCCTCGGCTGGGTATCCCGACGGCGGGTGGCGGTGCTGGCCACGTCGCTGTTGGCTGCGGTCATCCTGCAGGTGCTTCGTCAGACGGCCGGGCACTGTCATTCCCTGCAGATTGCTCTCGCGATCGTCGTCCTGCCATTCATTGCGCTCATCGTGTGCACAGCTGTCGCCGGCCGCGCCTTCCACCCTGCCAAGCTGATCGCACGGCCTGAGGTCCCCGCCTTCGACGTCCCGGCCAACCCGGCTGCCGTGCTCGGGGCCGCGAGTTACACCTTCTTCGCCGTATTCGCCCTGAGTTCGACCTCCCATGGGCTCGTCACCGGCGTGGACTTCGCGTTCCCGGCGCCCATCGTGGTACTCATCGGCGGGCACGTGGCCGTGTTCTGGTGGGCGGCATCGGGACGGTACGGGGTACGCCTCACTCCGGACGGCATCATCGATCGGCAGGTACACGGGCGTCTCTTCGTGCCGTGGGAGGCCTTGGCGACGCCGGACCCGGCATACCGCCGTGACGCGCATCGGGTGACTCTGCGCTTCACGCGTCCCGATCTGGTCCGCAAGGGCGGCTTTCGCTGGATAGGCCCCACTGTGCTCCCCGCCGCGGGCGTGAACGCCGAGCTGCTGACCCGAGCGATCAACGAGTACGCCAACCACCCGGAGGCCCGGTCGGCTATCGGCTCAGTGGCAGCGCTAACCCGCCTTCAAATGACCCCTCTGAACATCGTTCCCGTGGACCCAGCCTGATCCCTTTCGCGGCCACCGGCTCCTCCCGGCCCGAGCTACCGCAAAGCCGGTACGGACAGCGCATCTGTTCGACATGACGGTTCGGAGCACACCACAATCTGCGCGGCAGAAGCGGATGCCGGTTGCTCCGGCCCGGGAACGATGCTCTTCAGCTGGGCGGCGTGAGCAGATGCGCTCCCTCGGTGGCGGCGTCCTGCAGCCCGTCTCGGCTGCCGTGGCCTTCCGGCAGCACGGCAAGTAAGCAGGTGGCGATCAGCGAACGCAGTGCTGCTTCTTGCTGCGATGAATTCCATGCGCGTACCTGCGCCTGGCGTAGCTGAGCGTGAACGCTGACGACCTGGCCCAGACCGGTGTCGTCCATCGCGTCCCACTTGATCTCGGGCATGGGCTGCCATGCGTCGCCGAACCCGACGGCGATCTGGATCTGCGTCGCCCTGAGCGACGCCGGGATGCCGCCGCCGTCGCGGACCAGGCCATCCATCTGCTCGTTGACTGCCGCCAGGACGTCAAGAGGGAACCACAACGGCCAGGAGTATTCCAACGGCTCAACGCACGTGGTCATGGAGTCGTCGGTGTATGCCTCGATGGGGGTCAGTAGATCGGACAGCAGCACGGCAACGGTGGGTGTCTGGAGCGTGGACGAGTCGGACTCGATCGGGGACCAGTGCTGCTGGTTCGAACCTGTCTCGTAGGAGTGCTTCGTCTCGATCTCGCCGCCGGCCGCCTCGTTCGCCGCGTATAACAGTGCTTCCCCGTCGTCCCATCGACGGGTCAGCAGCACCGCAGGATCGGCGAGAGCCCGCTCGACGACAGCCCTGCCTTTCGCCACGATGCCCGCGCGTAGGTACAAGAACGTGTCGTCGGACAGGGGAATCGGCGCGTGCTCCTCCGGGTCGTCGGACCACTGCACCGGCTGCCGGAACAGCACTTCACGATCTAGCTCGTACAGCGTCGCAGCGAGCCGTTCGGCGAAACGGGCAGCTTTCCGCTTGCCGCCCGTACGCAGCGCTGCGGTCAGCCGCTCGACGGCCTCGTCATCTGTTGAGCCCTCAAGCATGGCGATGAGCTGCCAGAACTCGTCCTCCGGCATTGCGCGGCAGGGAAGTCGCATGCCGTCGATGATGTCAGGCGAGCCGGCCAGTCGGGATCGCACCCGTGGCCTCGACCAGATACGCGCGGGCGCGTCGCGGTCAGGATGGGGGCCGATGCTGATCTGTAGCAACCATCCGCGCCAGCGACGACTCGTTACGCCAACGCCTCGCGCTGGCCCACGACCGCATCGGTCAGCTCCGCGCCGAGAACCAACAACTCCGCGACGCCCTCGCGCACGCCCACGGACAACTACGCGTGGCCCGCCTGTCCGCGACCGCTTCTACGGCAGCACCGGCTCTGCCCAGGCGGTGAGCGCAAAAGTCGGCTCCGACACGAATGAACGGGTTCCAAGCACCACGTCGGCGACATGAGCCCCGATATGCCCGTCAGGAACTCCCATGACCCGACTACGGCCACGAAGCCCGACCCGGACTAGATAGCGCAAGCCCTCGACATCCACAACACCACACTCGCCGGCCAACCAATCGACGTCGCCGTCCAAGGCATCGACCCGCCATCCGGCCTTGCGCGCACGGTGGACCCACGCACCGAATACCTGCTCCTGATGCTTCGCGACCAACTCACTCGGCCGAACGATGATCTGGATGGGGTCTGGACGCTGATCCATGCCACCTCACTCCTGGAAGACCAGGAACGGATCTTGCCAGATGCGCCGAGCCGCAATACCGGGCGGCCGGTAATCGAAGACACCCGTCCAGAAGGCATTAGTGCAGGCGGGGAAGGGGGTCTGGACCTTAAGTCGAGATAACGGCGGCCATCCTCGACCGGCTTCTGCACCACTGCGACGTCGTTCCGATCAACGGACCCAGCTACCGGCTCAAGAACCGCCTCACCGCGATCGAGAACGTCGCCTGAGGCTCGTTCATGACCACCGGCGAGACCGACCCCGACGACCTGCTGCCCTTGCTGCTCGAGATCTGCGAGGACTTCCTCGCAGATCTCGAGCCCGTCAGTTCGCCGCGAAGTCGACAACGTCCTGCACACCCACGGCATCCCTGCGGACCTGGCTGGCCCATCGACATGCTCGCCCTCAGCTTGTACGTTGCAAGACGTCTTGACACTCTGAGCATCCAGCACCGCGGCGCTCGGCTCGGCATCTCGGCCCAGAGCCTCCCGCACCCGCGACCGCAGAAGATCGTGAATGCGAGCTGTTGTGCCGTCCTTCTCCCACTTGGCGTAGTAGTCATAGACCGTCTTCGCCGGCGGGAAGTCGTGCGGGAGGTACTCCCAGGCCATGCCGGTCCGCGCCACGTACAAGATCGCATTGACGATCTCCCGCAGATCATGCACCGGTGGCCGCATCCCTAAACCCCGCCGAGCCTCACGCCACTGCACCAGAACAGCCTCGATCAACGCCCACCGGGCATCCGACAGATCCGTTCGATATGGAAGCCGCTCCATCCCCATACCCGAGCAACGAACGATCACGGCCGATGACGTGCGCAAACGTGAACTATCCCCTTAGAGGATCAGATGCCCTCTAATGCATCCCCATGAATTGGAGACTGTACTTGGGATGACAACATGCCGGCAGGGCCGCTCGAATGTGCACCGGACCGGAGCTCCTGCCACGCACGGACTGGCGACGCGGAGTGCCGAGCGAACCGCGGCAGAGGAGTGCGTTCGATCGAGCGTTCCGTGGCCGACCTGCGTATGTTGCATGCTGGCGGAGACGCTGAACGGGAGAGGCGTGCTGTACCAAGACGGCAAGAGCAGTGGACGGTTCCTGGTCACCGGCTTGGCACATCACTGGACCGGCTGCCGTGAGCCGGTCACCGAGCCGCGCCTGAGGTTAAACGTCAAGCTGAGGGCAGCCATGTGCCCGATTGCGATACGGCCACCCTTCGCCAGCACCTACACGTCCAGGTCCACCAGGGAGCCGGACCAGTGACGTGGGGTAGGTCGGTAGGTGTCTGCCACACGCAACCGCACTTCGTCCTCAGGGCGCAGCAGGCGAGCGTAGAACCGCTTGGGTGGGGTGTCCACCATCCGCTGGAAGTTAGCACGGGACAAAGCCGCTGAGGGGTCGCGCGGGTCCATTAGAACACCCCTTGAAGTGTGAGTAGCTGTCAGGTGCCGACAGGCTTTTCGCGGGCATTAATTCCGTCGACGGCTCGGATCGAAACAGCACGTTAACTAATGTGATCCAACTTCTCAAGCGCGCGAAAAGGATCCCCAAAGAAATCGCTCACGCCGTCATGTAAGCGTCAATATCGACGGAACGCCCAAGCTGTCTCTTACTGTGCATCCGAACCATGGACACTCATTGTGGAACAGTTGCCAAATTTGCCGCGGGCCCGCCGAGCTGGCCCGGATAATCGACCACGTGCGAGCGGAAGGGAACAACGCGCTCGCCGACATCGTGCGGGCGGTGGTCGGTACCTGAACGCGTACGAACATCGACTCCCACACGCTGCTAGACCACGGCAGACCGGACCGTATGACCTGGTTGGACCCCGAAACAAGGCATGGGCCGAACCCGAAGCCGCCGCACACCACGACGGGGCCTACCAGCGTTCATCGCCTTCCGTACTACGAGCAACACGTGCCGAGCAGGCGCCCAAAGACCCCTGGGCTGCGCTCGAAGAACGCTCCGCCGAGCGGCGGTGGCCACCCCAACGGATACCGACCACCGAACTGATCACATTCGTCCACAACTGGGGCCCTGCCCATCACGGCGAACACGCCACCGACGTCCTCGCCGCCATCCGCGGCCCCCTGGGACTGCCACCCCGGTAGCGTCGTGAATAACCACCCGCCTGGCGCGGGATTGACACAGTGGGGAGCCGTGATCGTGTACGCGATCACGGACCAGCGGACACATACCGTGACGACTGTCCGACGGTCAAAGCGTGCTCTGCGGCAGATGAGTTCGACGGTCAGATCGTCGATGTCGCAGTGCTCTTTCGCATGGATTTGGCGGAGATCGCGACTATGACTACCAAGATGACGGCAAAACTGGTTGTGTACGCCCACGACCGGCCGGTGATCAGGCACAGCGCGATGAGAGCGCCGAAAGATGGCATGCCTACGGCCAGGCCAACGATCGCTCCACGCCGGGCCCACGCTCGATATCCCGGCGTAGGCGTCGACGGAACAGCATCGGCCGATCCGGCGATCTTGCGGCGTAAACGCAGACCCCACTCCCCAGCTATTGGTATCAGGGGCCAGAGGGCCCCGTTCAATGCACTGGCGGCGATGATGCGGGGGATCGGATCGCCCCTGTCGAGCAGCAATCGAAACGGAAACCACACCACAGCCAGCACCACGCAGGCGACGACGTACACGCCAGGTGGCCCACCAAGCCGATCCAGCATTGCATCCCGGCGGCTTGATCTCGTCCGCTCCTCCACCATGGACATCGCTTTCCCGCAACAGGCGACACTCACTCATCTCGGCATGACAGGACACCGGTCCGTCACCAGGCCACCGGTCGCGACGGCGGCGGGCGACCCTAGGCCGTGTTTCGTAGCGGCGTCGATGTTGCGGCGTGGCGGTGATCGATAATTGAAGAGGTCTCCGGTAGTTGGTTCAAGCGACCAAGCCAGAACTTCACACCGGAGACCTCGTGCCGAGCGTAACGGCAGCGAGGCGACACGACCTGACCGACCTGCAGTGGGCGACGCTGGAACTTTCGCTGCCTGCGGGAACAGGCCGTGATCGACCGCGCAAATGGACCATGAGAACGATCATCGACGGGATCCGGTGGCGGGTGCGGACCGGCTCACCGTGGCGGGACGTGCCGCCGGTGTATCCACCGTGGCAAACCCTGTACCGGTGGTTCCGCCGGTGGCAGCGCGACGGCGTCTGGACCCGGGTCCTCGCAGCGTTGCAAGCCCGGGCGGACGCAGCCGGGCTGATCGGCTGGACGATCAGCGTGGACTCGACCATCAGCCGCGCCCATCAGCACGCGGCCGGCGCCCGGCGCGACGCACACCTGCAGAACGAACCGCCCGGCGGTGTGCAAACCGAGCCGGTAGATCACGGGCTCGGCCGGTCACGCGGCGGCTGGACCACCAAGACGCATCTGGCCTGTGAACAGGGCCGCAAGCTGATGGCGATGGTGGTGACCGCCGGACAACGCGGCGACAGCCCGCAGTTCATCCCCCTGCTCGGCAAGGTACGGGTGGCCCGGGCCGGTGCAGGACGGCCGCGGACCCGCCCTGACATTGTGCTGGCCGACAAGGCGTACACCTCCAAGACCAACCGGGCCCACCTGCGTAACCGCGGTATCCAGGCATGTATCCCGAGCAAGGCCGATCAGGACGCGCACCGCAAGGCCAAAGGATCCCGAGGCGGGCGTCCACCCGCCTTCGACCCCGGCACCTACCGACTGCGTCATGCCGTGGAATGCGGTAGCAACCAGCTCAAACAACACCGCGCCATGGCCACCAGATACGACAAACTCGCCGTCCGCTACGAAGCCACCCTCACCATCGCCGCCATCAACCAATGGCTCCGCGCTCTACGAAACACGGCCTAGCGCGGACAGCGGCAGATCCGGATCTTAGACGTTGTTCGATCGTCGTCGGCAGGTCCGCGAATCGCAGCCACCATCTTCGGCGCTCGTGTCGTCGCTTCCTGAAGAGTGACCCCGTAGGGGATCCTTGGGTTCCAGTACTCGTTGCAACATCCATGATCATGATGGGTGTGTTGATGGCGAGACGTGG